>JANLQO010000458.1:0-10718 GCA_031367855.1 Planctomycetia bacterium
GCCACGTGGCGGCTTCTGAGCCTTCCAGGTTGGGTACAACATAGCCAAATCCGCCACCAGGCAAAATAATGACTGCCGTACCCGAAGCGTTGTTCTTGGCTGGATAAACGTCCAGCGTTGGGCGACGAACCCCCGAAACGCGGTCGATAGGTCTTGCTTCGCCCTTGGACGGTTGCGAAGTTCCTGTTTCGCGACTGGTTTCGTTGGGAGCCAAGTCGGCCCAGACGTCTAACTTGGACGGCTCGTCGGCCAACAAAATAGCGTCAACACAAATCAAGGTAAAAATCGCGACACAGAATTGCGCTGCGATTCGGATCAGCATTTGCGCTCTATTCATATTGCTCGCCTTCGAGTAATTCGTTTGTTGGATAGCGCCACTTAGCGTTGGAGTCCAGGCTTTAGCCGCTTTTGCACATGCGCACTACAAAAACGTCTAATGGCTGTACTCCAACGAGTAGGCAACTAAATCAGTCTCTCAACGTGGCAATATCGGACTTGGTTATGAAGGACTTGGGGAGAGCGGATTTCTTACCCTAAATCCAACATATTCCTATTTTTTGTCCAAGCCAGCCTTGGTAACGAGTTCTTTGGCTTCAGGGGTTCCGACCTTTTCGGCGATCGCCTGTGCTGCTTGGGCCGCGTCATCTTTCAACTCCGTAACTTCGGCGGTTTTAATGGCGAGCTTCAGATTCTCCAGGCTGGGATAGCGCTTGAGCACTTCTAACACGAGCTTTTTCTCTGCCGGTGCTTTAGATATCTCAAAGGCTTTTTGGCACATCGCAATCCGCTCTGCGTCCGACATGACGAACTGCCTCGCAATGCGGATGTAGCCGCGGATCGAACGCACTTGGTACTTGTCGGCTGATCCCGTTGTGGACAATTCGAGCAAGACGGGTGCGGCGTCAATAGTCATCCAGTCGCCGAGCAACTTGCTACTGGCGTCCTTAAGAGCTGACTCAGAACTCTTGCCAGCGTCCGCGATCGCTTTCAATGCATTGGTACCACCTACGCTGGCGAGAATGTCGAGAAGTGCAGTCTGGATGGCGATGCTTTTTCCCGGCATCGCCGAGGCGATCTCTGCAGCGCAGACTTCACGATCCGGCATCCGCACGGCGGCCGCTTTAAGTGCTTGCTGAGCAGTCGCAGAATCCTCTTCATAATTGGGTGAAACAACTTGCGTGATTAGAACGGACATTCTGTCTGGAGGCACGGTGGCGCCGAGCGATGTGAGAGCGGCACTACGCACTGCCTCGTCCTTACTGGCGAGCGCTTTGAGCAGTTCGACGGTAGCTTCAATGCGTCGTTGACCGACAACTTCGATCAACGCGACTAGCGTTTTGCCTTTTGCTTTGGGAAGCCGCGACAGAATCTCTTGACTGATGCTGGCGTCTGGCAATTCAGACAACGCAGTCTTCGCATTCTGAGCCAACACGGTGTCGGTGTCACTGGCGATGTCCAACAGGGTCGGTACGCAGGATACGTTACCAACGCGACCAAGTGCATTGATGGCGGAGAATCGAACCACTTGTTCGCCTGCGCTCGCGGCTTTTAAGATCGCTGATAGCTGGACGGTATCTTTCCGATCAGCCATCGCTTGAATCACCAGCGCTGCCCGCTCCGGCTTGGCTTTGGCCAGCTCAGTCGCGAGTGCTTGATCGACTTCGCGGCCTTGCATTTCACGCGCGGTGGCGAGTGCGATGTTGAAAAGCTCTTTCTTGGGTGAATTGAGATGTTCCACTAGCAACGGAATGCCTTCCGCTTTGCGCGCAAGAATCGCACCGCGCGTTGCCTCGACAACCCGCTGAGCGGGCACGTCGGATTTGCGAACTTCGTCGTAGATTGCAACAGATTCTGCGGCGTTACCTTCCGCCAAGAATCGTTCCGCACAGAGTACACAACCTTCAGCGATGGCTGAACGTACCGCTTCAGGCGCTTTGGCCAGCGATTGACGAAGAGCCTCGGCGGAGGCCGCATTCCCAATTTTTCCAAGAGCCACAGCGGCGGCTGAGGCAACTTCGCTGTCTTTATCTTGCAAGCGAGTTTTCAGAGTATCGACAGCGCCCGCGTCCCGGCGGACGCCAATCGAATTGAGCGTGCCGACCAGCAACTTGCCTTGCAGTGATCCAACGGCACCGCGGAGCGCTTCGTCAACTTTGGGACCAGGGATTGCTTCGAGTGCGATGCGCGACCACGAAGCTAGTTTTTCATCGCCGAGCAATTTCGCGAGCTCCGATGCAGCGGCTTCTGAACCATAAACGGCTAGCCGTTTGCAGGCGATTGCTTTATCGGCACCGGGGGCATCGCCCGTTAAGACGCCTAGCAGATCGCTTTCTTTTTCCATCGTCGCCACTTGGCCCAGGCCAACGTGACCGGAGGCAAGTGACAGCGCCGCCCAAGCTGCGAGAAACAATATCGAGGGTAGAGATCGTTTTTTCATGATTGAGTTCTTATCTGTAGTTTGTATTAGTAGACGCATCTTGAACGCCCAGGGATGGCTGAGTCGAATTGTGAACGATGCGGATCGGTGGTTGTTGTTGAGTTGGCAGTAAGCAATTGCGAATTAGATACGCCAAGGCTCTCGCAGCGCTTCTGAGCGCAAGCGATTTGCGGCTTCGTCGTTAATGAAGGTGTGAGTCTTGAGATCCAAGTTCACTTGACGATTCAAGAACAACGCAATGTTGGCACCGTGACATGCTATGTGCGCGTTGCAGGCGGCCAGTGCATTGCCCTTGGGCTTGCCTCGCGATTTCACACAATCCAGAAAATCACGAACGTGATAAGTCGCTGGGTAACCGCCAATTTCATCGACGGTGCGACCAGCCAACAACTCAGGCGAACTCAATACCAACTTGCCGCTATCGCCTGCTTCGACCCAACCGGTCTCGCCTTCAAAGCGAACTGGACAAGATCCCAATGGAATCCAACCCTTCTCGCGGAAAATCAACTCGACGCCGCTCTCATAGCGGGCCATCAGTTCGCCGTCTTTCATCGCGTTGTATTCGATGGGTGGTGGGCAATCGTTGACTGCCCATTGGCAAAGATCAACGCAGTGCGAACCCCATTCGAGTACCCCGCCGCCAACTAAACCGCCGCCCTTCTCAAAATTGAAACCGTCGAGGTGTTTTTTGTTGAACGGTCGCCAAGCCGCTGGTCCCAGGTACATATCCCAATCGATTGATTCCTTAGCAGGCACTTCCTCGGGCGTTAACCAACCGCTGGTCATGGCCTGCATGCCTGCCGGATGGGCGTAAACCCGTTTCATCTTGCCGAGTTTTCCGGTTCGAGCCAAATAGCAAGCGAATGCAAAGTGCGGCAGGTTGCGCCGTTGTGTACCAGCTTGGAATACGCGACCAGTGCGTTCCATGGTGTCGCGAAGAATCAGACTCTGCGCGATGTTCTTCGTGCAAGGCTTTTCACAATACATATCTTTGCCTGCTTTAGCCGCTTGAACGGCCATGGTGCAGTGCCAGTTTGGCCCTGTCGCGATCAATACTGCGTCGATATCCTTGCGATCGAGCAGTTCCCGAAAATCGCTATGCGTGGTACACGCTTGATTGCCATACTTTTCGTCGACTAGCTTTTTGATCTTCGTGCGTTGGGTTTCTTTGATATCGCAGACGCCCACGAACTGAACATCGCTCTGTTCGAGGAAGCATCCCAAATCGTAGGTGCCACGACCACCGATACCGATGCCGCCTACGACGACGCGTTCGCTAGGCGCCGTTGCTCCGTCGCGCCCCAGGGCCGAGCTAGGAATAATGGTTGGCAGTGCAACCGCCGCCCCAGCTGCCGACAGCGTGGTCTTCAAAAACCGACGCCGATGTAATTGTACTTTCTTCATAGTCATTGCATTTCTCCTGGTTGTTTGTTGGCCCTTACGCCCTTACGCTGATCCGTTGGGTTGTAGTACTTCCAATAACCCAACAGCATACTCCAAACCGAGGCGCCAGAATACTCGTCTCTTTTTTGTTTCAATGGAGTATCGCGCAGGCTATTTCTCGGAATGAATCATACCTCTTCGAGTGGCTGAGTGGCATCGCCAAAGGATTTAGGTCGAACTTCGACTTTGTCCATCATGGATAAGAATAACCGGCACATTTGACGCTCGGGCTTGTCAAGGTAGTCCAGCACGCGTCCACCCTTGATTTTGCCGCCACCGCCGCCCAGTAGCACAACTGGCAGCTTGGTCGCGTCGTGGCCGCCTGTCAGCATACTGGAGCAATAGAGCAACATGGAATTGTCCAACAGCGTACGTTCGCCTTCTTGGATCGCGTCGAGCCGCCCGGCGATGTAAGCAAGTTGCTGAATAAAGAACTGATTGACTTTCAGCCAATCTGCGGTATCCGAGTGCGACAAGAGGTGGTGGATCATGTAGTCAACGTTTAAGTTCGGAAACCGCAGCGACGAATGATCATTGTTGAGCTTCAATGTACAAACGCGCGTGGTGTCGGTTTGGAAGCCAAGCACCATAATATCGCACATCAAGCGCATGTGGTCCGCGATGTCCTGAGGGATGCCATCTGCGGGCCGGGGAATGTTAGGTTTATCCAGTACCGGGCGATAACCTTGAAGTTCGCCGCGATTGCCAGCTTGTTCGATGCGTTGTTCGACATCGCGCACTGAGTCGAGATACTCGTCGAGCTTGCGTTGATCGCTGGCGCTGATCTGCCGACGCAAATCCTTCGCTTCGGTTAGTACTGCGTCGAGCACGCTTTCGTCGCCACGCTGTGCATCATCTTTGAACAGTCGATCAAAAGCTAACGCTGGATAGAGCTCAAGCGGAGTGGGGCTAGTGGGCGAGGTCCACGAGATATGCGAGCTATACAGCATCGAATAATTTTTATGCACTGACGGATTGGATTTTTCGCAGCCAAGTACCAAACTTGGGACTTTGGTTTGTCGACCGTAGTGCTGTGCGATCAATTGATCGAAGCTCGTGCCGGAACGAATCTCGCCACCCGACGCCAGCGGAGCACCGGAGAGCAAGTTGCCGGTTTGCGACGAGTGAATGTTTCCCTTCAACGCTTCAGCGTTATACAAGCCGCGAATGAAGAGCATCTTCTGGCGATAGTCTTGTAAGGGTGCGAGCACTTCTCCGAGTTCCATGTTCGCGCCTTCGCCCTTGGCCCACCATTGTTGACTGTGGAAACCGTTGCCGGAGAAAAGCACTGCAGTGCGAACCGGGGCGGGAGCTTGTGGCGTATCCGCTGCCCAGACGGACATCGATTCGAGCCAAGGCAGTGCCACGGTTATGCCGACGCCGCGGAGTAGAGTTCTACGTGAGAAGTGATTGGGTTGCATGGTGGGCCTTTTGGTAGGATACCTCTCACCCCAACCCCTTTCACCGGATTACCGGTGCGAGGGGAGGCAGGAATGAACGAGGCATGGTGGATGGGTTGTGTTGTTACTCGACTCGTACTCGTTGGAACTGGGGGCTGGTAACGATACTCTCGATCGCGACACTGACACGGTAATTGTTGGCTTTTAAACGCTGTTGCAATTCAGACAGCAGCGGCTCGTCGGATAGCTGCACGGCTCGGCCGAGTGCGTAACCGAGGGACTTTTTGCAAAACTGACGAACAAAATCATTGCGGCGCTGGTTTAATAAATAGGACTTGAGACCTTCGTAGCCTGCAAGTTCAGTACCATCGGCGAGTGCCGTTAACGAATTGATTTCGGGACCGCTACGCCAACGTCCGATACCGTCAAAATTCTCGAGCGAGAACCCAAACGGATCGATTCGAGCGTGACATTTCGCACACGCCGGATCAGAACTGTGCCTTTCGATCAATTGTCGCTCGGTCAGCCCCCCAGGAACCGTGTCAGGCAATAGAGGTACATTTTTGGGAGGTTTGGGAAGTTTCTCACCGATGAGTACCTCGCTTATCCAGTTACCTCGCAAAATGGGACTGGTGCGCGACGCACCGGCTTGTTTGGAAAGCGTCGCGGCCATACCGAGAATTCCGCCGCGGCCTTTCGTGCGAACACCATCAACGCGTTGCCAATCGGTACCGGTGGGTGCATCAATCGCGTAATGGGTGGCCAACGCTGGATTCACAAAAGTATGGTCCGAGTCGATCAGTTCGAGTAGCGAGCGATCGCTTTGAAACATGTCGGCGAAGTATCGAATGGCTTCTTCGTACATCGCACCGCGCAGTTCATGAAAGGTCGGAAACGTGATTTCGCTCTTCTCGTCATGCGCGTCAAAATCGTAAATTTGAATCCACTGGCACATGAACTCGCTCGCCAGTCGTCGCACTCGCTGGTCCTGCAACATGCGACGTGTTTCAGCCAACAACACTTCCGGCTCATGCAAGCGATTCTCTTTTGCCAACTTCCGCAGTCGCTGGTCGGGCCCTGTCGACCAAAGGAAGAAACTCAATCGCGTCGCGAGCTCATCGTCGGTGATCCTGCGACTTGGAATCGTTCCGTTCGCTGCTTCAGCCGTAACACCTGCTTCGGCCCGGTACAGAAAGGCTGGCGAGATCAACACGCGCGCCAACAGCATCCGCAGCGCGGCGTCGTGCGGCAACTCATCATTGCGCAACTCACTGTACAACTTGCGAAGCTGTGATCGTTCAGCATCCGAAAGCGCATGTCGGTAGGCTTGCTCAGCGAACTTCAACACCGCATCGATTTGCGACGGCTCAGCAGCGATCAGGTCGGCGCGAAACTCTTCGGCGCGCTGCAATAGCGGCTTGCGCAGCGGTTCGAAAGCGGACGGATCAGCGTCTTGCGTCGCGTACTGCCACAATTGATCGTAAGCATCCACGGACATGAACGCATCCTGAGTAACAAAATGTAATTCATTCCACAATCGATTTAGCCGCGCAATTTCCTCATCACTCAGCATCAATCTCTGCAGCATTTCGTCTTCGCGATAGTACAACGTCAATGTCACCACTTCGTCAACCGGCACAATTTTTGTATAACACAACGCACCGGGAAATAGTTGGCGAAATTCATCGAACGCGTTCGTCAAACGCTCGCGCACGGGACTCGCATCCGCAACTACAATTGGGGAAGACATGGCGATACTGCGGTTGTTGGAAGTCCAAACGCCACTGTTCACTTGCTCGGTCACGGCGATCGATTGAAGCCCAACAAGTTCAACAGGCTTTTCAGTTAAGATCGCAAACTGGACACTTCCCTGCTCGTTCGATCCTGGATGAATCGAACCACTTGTGACCAACTCTGAACCAGCTACCAAATCGCCAGGCAGTTTCACCTCGATGTAGGTCGGGGCTTTGACGCACAAGCTGCCAGGATCGATCGCACCGCCTTGTGGGTGTTTGCCAAACAGCGATTCATCCAATCCGTAGCCGCTCGGCGCTTTGCCAGAAGCACTCGACTCTGCGACCAAAGACTTCATTGCAGCCGCAAGTAACGGGCCGCTGAGGGATTTTAACTGTTGTAGCAAGGCGACATCCGGCGCTATTGTATTTGCAGAATTCGATTCTGGGGATAACAATTTTTGTAGTTCACCGGCCAGTCGTATGCGTTCGTTAGGATCGCTAGCGGCTTGCCAACGCGCAAGCAACGAATTTGCTGGAATCACATGATCGGACGAGCCTTGTGTGGGTTCGCTATAAAAATGCCAAACCTGCTTGTTACCAAACTGATCGGCGTGCGGATTGCCAGCAAGTATGTTGGGTGAAACATCGTTAGCGAGATTCCAAGTATGTTTGTCGTTCTTCAAAGTCAATTCAATCGCGGTCAGGTCGCACGAGTGATTCGCATCGCGTGGGCTGATGACGAGCGCGACGATATCGCCTGGCTGAACAGCGACACCGGTAAACGGACCAAATTTTTCACTGCGAGCGCCTTGGGATGTACCGACCGCCAAGCGTTGCCGCGTATTGCCTCGCCGCAATTCGATGGTCCACGCGACTCCGTTGCCACATTCAGGATGAGCATGTTGCACAGAGCCTTCGATTTGCAGCGACGTGGCCTCGGGGCACTGCCAGCCGACAGCAACTTGCATGCTCGGCGATGGATGAACCGCAACGCTGTGTGGTTTCATGTTACCGGGAATTCTGACCGCCTGATCGGACGAATTCGCAACCACGCTGAGCGCGTCGTCGCCTACCCAGCCTTGAATGAAATCGTAATTCGATGCGCTAGTGGTGGTGCGAGTCAACGGCGCATCGATCTTAACTGGACCGCGCGTGCCAATCCCTAAGTAATCCAGCCAAGCTTGCAGCGAAGTTGCTGGAACCTTGAATTTTTCGGCCAGGCTCGCGGTGTTGATTGCTTCCCCGCGGTTGTTGACTTCGTCCGCCGCCGCCAAGCACTTGGCTGCGTCACGGAAAATCTGATCGCGAGCGGAATGCAATTCACTGGCTACGCGACGTACGTCCTTCAGTAGCAAATCAGCTCGGCCTGGAGCTACCAACCGAGGTCTTTCCCAAACTGCGAAATCATTTTCATTGCCGTCTCCCGAGTCGCCCACGAAAAGATAAATCGAAACATCTTTGCCCGATTCAGCCGTCGGCAACTTGGATCGAAGCTCTTGTCGAGGAGCCATTGGATTGGTTGGCTCGAGCCACGATTTTGGCCCATTTACTTTGCCGATGTGACCCACACTTGAAAATCGCCACAGCGTTTTTTGCCATTGAGCGATCAGCGTTGTTAACGAACCCACATCTTTGGGCTCTGCCTTCTTCCACTGAGTTCGCAGTTCGTCCAGCAACAACGAATTTGATGGTTGCGTTCGCGTCAGTTCGCTCCACAGCGTCGTCAGGTATTTCGAACTCAGCCCGCGGGCAGCTGCAACCGCGTCAATAGTTGTAGATCCAGCTTTTATTGCTTCTCGTGCTTCAAGCGTCGCGAGCAAATATTGCTCGACAGGCAGTCGACCGCCGCCGTTCGTATCAAAGACGATGCCTTGCAGATTTACCTGTGTCTCGCCTTCTTTCGCCGAGTAGCGCGCATAGAGTTGCCGAATATCCGCCAGCAGTTCTTCGGTCCAATCGCGACGCGTAGTTGACGGCGAGAATCGCATGCCGTCCGGCAAAAGAACCACATGCGAAGCAACTTCCTTGCCAGCTTCCAAGTATTTTGATAACAGCGCCGGAGACATGCTGAGGGCGTTGCCTGCGTTGGTGAATCCCTCACCTGCGGCACCATCGGCGGGAAATTCTTTCGCCGGTTGCAATTCATTTACGCCCGTAAGATCTCGCAAGTTGTAGGTGTATTCGGCATTGTTTAGCCGTCGTAATACCACGGGCCCAGGGTCACCGGCCATCCGCCGAGCTTCCATAGTCAACAGTTCGGCGAGCCAACTGCGCAACTCCTTGCGTTGCGTCTCAGATGGTTGCTTGGAGTCTTTCGGAGGCATCTGATTGCTGTCAAGCATTTCAGCTACTTTTTGCCAAACGAGCAAATTGTGCTGAATTTCGGGAAGCGATTTGAAATCGGTTAGATCGATATCTGCTTCGGCGAGCTCCTGCGAATGGCATTCGCTGCAGTGATCTTTAACGATCGCGCGAACTTGTTTTTCAAACCGTGTGGCTAATTCCGCTTCAGTGGATTCGAACGCCAATAAGCTGCGACGCTCTGCCGTCGAAATGAGCATTAACACCACAGCACAAATCGCGACGAAGGAGCGTGGTGGCACAGGTTTTAGAGAGAGGATTTTGACGTTCAAGCTAGACTACCTCATCGATTACTGGGTTGGTCAGCGTGCCGATGCGTTCAATCTCAATGGCAACGGAATCGCCATTTTTCAAGAACACGGGCGGCTTGCGGGCGGCCCCGACGCCGTGCGGTGTACCGGTGAGGATCACCGTGCCAGGCAAGAGAATCGTGCTGCCGCTCAAGAATTCAATCAATGTAGGCACATCGAAAATCATGTCATCGGTGTTCCAGTCCTGCATGACTTCGCCGTTGAGTATAGTTTTGATTTTCAGCGAGTTCGGGTTCGTGATCTCATCAGCGGTCACCATATGCGGGCCGAGCGGACAGAAGGTCGCAAACGTTTTGCCGCGACACCATTGGCTGCCTCCAAAGTCCTTTTGCCAGTCGCGAGCGCTGACGTCGTTGGCGCAGGTATAACCGAACACATGCTTGAGTGCATCGGCTTTGGCAACGTTGTGGCAGCGTTTGCCAATCACGACAGCCAGTTCGCATTCGTAATCGACCGAGTCGCTGCGTAGTTTGCGCGGAAGAACAATCGGTTTCCCTGGGTCTTGCAGTGTGCCGATATTCTTCATGAATACGACCGGAAATTCAGGGATCGGCGAATTACCTTCGGCGGCATGTTTGCGGTAGTTGAGTCCAATGCAAATGATGTCAACCGGAACCAGCGGTGCAAGTAGCTGTTTGACGTCGGCTGCTTCGCCCGTATCGCTAAAGCCGCTGAACAATTCGCCGGACAAGCGAGTGACTTTTGCATCGCCGTGCACACAACCAAAGCGAGTCGTTCCACGAGTATCTTCGTACCGAATGATTTTCATCTAGCCACGCCTTAACTGATCATCTTGTTGGGGGGGAGTGATCTTCATAAATCCAAACCGCGCAATCAATATAACTCAACATGAACGGCTATGCGTCGCTTGGGCCGACTTCGTGCCACAACTCACACCTCTCCGGCTGACGATACCAACTGCCGGGCCTTTGAGGCTGTGAGTTTTTTGCAATTGCAGTGTTCAACCTCCGGTTTTGAGACCGTTTTTTGATAGCAGCTTTAAATTGTTTGGGAGTTGTTGGGTCCGATC
>JANLQO010000464.1:0-5922 GCA_031367855.1 Planctomycetia bacterium
TTGGGTTTGTGTGAGCCGACGGCGCTAGCCGCGGGTTTCGGAGTAGTGCGGTACAATCCTCGAAGTGATTGCAACGGCTGTTGTTAGTGGCGAGTTTGTCCTGTAACTCAAAGCCGTTCACCACGTTCTGGCGAACGTAGCTACGCGCCATGAATAACCCGCGGCTAACGCCGACGGCTCACGGGACTGAGCTAGAGTATCAGCCCCAAGGCCGTCACGCGAAGTGGTTGGCTTTTTTCATTTCGATGCGCTTCAGGAAGACTCGCATTACGCGGAGGTAAAGATCGTCGCGGATTATCTTGTCTTCGATGCCGAAATCTGCGTTCGGGTTGTCGTTGACTTCGATCACGTAGAACTTGCCTTCACTCTCTTTGATGTCGACACCATAAAATCCATCGCCGATTAGATTGGCGGCTTTCAGGGCGGTCTTCACTGCGCCGCGGGGAGCAATCTCGACGGGCATGCATTCGAAGTCGCCGTAGCGATCATCGCCTTTTTCTTCCTGCTGGATAATCTGCCAGTGAGCTGGGGCCATGAAGTACTTGCAAGCGAACAGCGGCTGGCGATCGATGATGCCAATCCGCCAATCAAAGGCGGTGGGCAGGAACTCTTGCGCCACCACCAGATCGGAATCGGCGAGCATCTCTTTCATGGCCATTTCAAGTTCATCGTCGGTGCCGACTTTGATCACACCTTTTGAGAAGGCGCTATCGGGTTTTTTGAGGACCAGTGGAATACCGAGTTGTTGTTGAACACTTTGCCAATTGTCTTTGTGCACGACCAGCGTGCGCGGTGTGAGAATTTTTTGCCGCGCCATCAACTCGGCGAGGTAAACTTTGTTGCTGCATTTGACGATCGATAGCGGGTCGTCCATCACCACCAGACCTTCGCTGGCGGCCCGCTGAGCGAAGCGATACGTGTGGTGATTGACAGATGTCGTTTCGCGAATAAACAGCGCGTCGAATTCGGCTAGTCGAGCATAGTCATCGCGACCGATGATTTGCGGGCGAATTCCGAGCGAAGCCGCCGCTTTGGAGAATCGGTCAATCGCTTTCGCATCCGATGGCGGTTCGGCTTCATCTTCGTTCACAAGAATGGCCAGATCAAAACGATAGTTCGTCTTGCGGCTTGATTTCGGGGCTTGCCCTTCGAAATACTTGGTTGCCATTTCGATCACAAACGGCCAATGACGTTCGGGCACCTCACTGGCCGAGATGGCTTGAATGGTCTTCAGTGACCATTCGCTGTCGGCGCTAACGCGCACAAACGAAGCTCGCAGCAGCGGCGCTTGAAACTGATTGAACAGAGCTGTCGCCAAGCGGTGGTAGCATTCGGTCATGTTGCGACCGAAGTAAATGCTCAGGTCAAATTCGTTCGATGTCAGTCGCTTGAGGCTGGTTTGAATCAGTTCATCCAAGTCAGCGGCGACGATCTTGACCACCGATTGGCTCTTCAAATCTTGGACGGTCGTGACGTGCGGCAGCGGTCGATGGCCTCGAGCCTCCGCGAGCAACGAAACGTAGTAGCCGTTCGTTTGATAGCGATACGAACGGCAGAGATTAAATACGCGAACGTTTCGAAGCTCGCTGTATTCCGGTTTGGTCAGATAAGTTTTCGCGTCGACAACGTCGACGTTGGGAATCTGAAACGGCCAATCCTTCGAACTATTTGCAACGACCACTGCGGGCACTGGAGCACATCCTGGCTACGTAGGTGATGGAATAGGTGGAACAACATAATGGGGATTGTTCGCACTGTTTTTGGGATGGATCACTAGGAAATTTGCATCGTAGGTTAGCACGCCGAGCAACACAGCGCACACGACGCGTTCCAGCGAGACTTGGTAATCAAGGTTGGTACTCCACGGATTCTTGGAATAGGGATCAGCCACGGTCACCAGTTTCGTTTCTTTGTCATATCCACGGAGCACCACAAAGTGCCCCTGAGGAAAACCTGCGATATCGGATTTATCTTGGCAAGGGTTGTTAAGTTCGCGAGCTTCTTGATACAGATACGTGGAACTGAGCCCGGTGAGTAGGGGAATGTTACGTGCGAGGTACTTGCGGATCAACGTCGTACTGAGGTCCTGCATGCGAACTTGACCACCCAGGCGCAGAAATTCTAAGTAGCCGTGTGTCGCCAGCCGTAATTTTTTATCCTGTTTCGATTCTGCTTGTTCCTGCAGTTTCCCTGCCAGATTGACCCCCTCACGAAACCAGCTTGGATCGAAGACGGTTAAATTGTAGGTGTAAATCCGGGCAGCGTAGCCGTTCGCCAGGGCGTCGCAACCGAGCAACACAGCCAATGTGCCACCGTCGTCCAGTTTCGGGACGCGGTTGATGATCGTCGACAAGTCCATTTTCTCGCCAAAATAACGATACACGGCGTGCAAGCAGGTCGGCCCGCACGTCCATTCGTCAGGTTGCGGAAGCATGTCTAATGGGAGAGGATTTATCACCGCGGTAGATTTACTCCTTTACAATCAGCGTGGCGAGGGCAATTTGCCCCTGGCAAGACTTGCAGTAGAACGTGAGAATGGCCCTGCGCACAGTGGAGAGCAGCTCTGGGCCCACAATGCCGAGCCTAAAAGCTCACTGGTGCTTTGTTTAACCTTAACTTTTCGCGTGGCACGCTCTGAGGCTTTGCGAAGAGCGTGCGATTGATGGCATTACTGCGGATTGTTGGGATTGGCTGTGTTTTCTAAGCCAACATAGCAACGAATAGGATCAATATGGGGCGGCCAGAGACTTGGAAAGAAATTCAAGCATTTGTCAGCGATACTGCCAAGCTTGAAGCGACAGTTGCATTACTTGAGTGGGATGATCGCACGTATTTGCCGAACCGAGGTGGAGCTTATCGCGCTGAACAAACGACCCTCTTGAGCGGTCTGATCCACCGCCGATTGACCGACCAGCGACTGGGCGAAATGCTGCAGCAGCTAAGCGCCAGCGACCTTATGAGCGACCCTGCCAGTCCAATTGCGGCGAGCGTTCGCATGATGCTTAAGGACTTTCGTCGGAACAGTCGCTTGCCGGTCGAATTGGTTGAGGCCACGACCAAGGCAACCGTGCTTGGCCAGCAGGCTTGGGAAGCGGCTCGCGCGGCTGATAGCTGGAGCGCTTTCGCACCCCACATGGAGACGATCTTCGACCTCAAACGCCAAGAAGCTGAATTGTTGCGCGATGATGGAACGCTTTACGACGCGTTGCTGGACCAGTACGAAGATGGTGCGAATAGCAAGTCGCTGACAGCGGTTTTCGCTGGATTGCGCGATTCATTAGTGACATTAGTCCAAGAGCTAAATGAATCCAACTGCAAACCTGATGGCCAATCCTGGCGACGTTCCGTTCCCATCGATCTGCAGCGCAAGACAAGTCGTTGGGTCGCCGAGCACATCGGTTATCAGTTCGAACGCGGGCGACTAGACGAAACCAGCCATCCGTTTTGCACTACGCTTGGACCCGACGATTGCCGCATACTCACGCGGTTTCAAGCGGAATATTTTCCCAGCGGCTTTTATGGAACGCTGCACGAGGCGGGTCACGGAATGTACGAACAAGGCTTGCCCCGCGACTGGTATGGCTTGCCGGCTGGAACTGCAGCCAGTCTAGGAGTTCACGAATCGCAGTCGCGCATGTGGGAAAATTTCGTCGGTCGCAGTCGAGAATTTTGGCAGTGGTGCCTGCCGGAGTTGCAAACACGTCTGGCGGGAACTTGGGACGACCTGACCGCTGAACAGGTTTTTCGTGACGCGAACCGGGTACACCCCTCTTTGATTCGCGTCGAAGCCGACGAAGTCACCTATAATTTGCACATCTTAATTCGCTTCGAAATCGAGCAGGAGTTGATCGCGGGTGAATTGAAAGTTGTCGACGCACCCCAGGCTTGGAATGATCGCTACCACCAGTATCTGGGGATTCGCCCCCAGACTTATGCCGATGGAATCCTACAGGACATTCATTGGAGTGCCGGGTTGATCGGTTATTTCCCGACCTATACCCTAGGAAACCTTTACGCGGCGCAGTTGATGGAAGCGGCCAGAGCGGATTTAGGTCAGCTTGACCGCGAACTGGCCAGGGGCGATTTTCGTCCGTTGCTGGATTGGTTGAGGCGAGAAATTCATAGCTTCGGACAGTGCTTCCATCCCGGACAACTGATACAAAGAGCCTGCGGAAAGCCCCTGGATGCGAAACCTTTAGTCAACTATTTGCGCCAAAAGCTCGAACCGGTGTACGGCTTAGCTTAGACTCAAGGCTGTTCACGTCTTCGTCGACCAGGAGTCTCTTGTGATTCAAACTCTCCCCTGTCCCGGCTGTCATCGTACTTTGGCGTTGACGGCGGACGTTTCGCTGCACGCCGTGCTTCGCTGTCGGCATTGCTCGCACCAATTTGTGCTGGGGGAAATGGTCGAAGCTGAATTGGGGTTTTGGGAAGTGGTCGACGATCCGAACGCTCCCGCGCCCAAAGTCCGCGGCAGCGTCGATGTTGACGTCGATGATGCCGAACTTGAACTGGCTAAGTCCGAAGAGTACATCTCTCCGCAATTGCTGCTAAAGAAACAAGCGGAAAAAAAGCATCTTGATTCGTCCCAATCTGAACCCATAACTCAGCAGCAGTATGAACGCATGCGTCGCAAGGGAAAATCGCCGATTTGGTCCATGCTCTCAGTGTTGCTTGGCGGCTTAGCATCTATCCCCATCGCTACCTTGTTGATTTGGCACGTGCTGGGGAAAGACCCGCTCCGCATGGGGCCCGTGGTGGGACGTTATGCTCCCTGGATCGTACCCACTCGATTTCAGCCTTACGAAGCGGATTTTGAAGCAGACAATGGCCGAACCGCTCCACCTGCTGGAGCGAGCGGCTTTCGTCGATTCGATAACGTGATGAATGCCAGCCCCTCGGATTCCTCTAAAACAACCGCCGTCTCACCCTCCGATTCTGCATCGACTGCGACCAACGCACCATCGGAAACAAACACCACTACGCAATCGCGACCATTTATAGTTCGCGATCGCCGAGCCCCTCGACCGATGCAAGCCCTTCCGGATTTCCCTGAAACGGACCAACCAACAGACGAAACTAATTCAACAAGTCCTGCCGCGATTGAAAATCCGGTGACCAATGTGTTCACAATCATCAACCAGGTCGAAAAGGACTTGGAGGCTTGGAATGAACGCGGCGACGATCGCGAACTCCATAAGAAGCTTGCCTTGCAAACCTATTCAAATTTGGCAACATTGGCTTTGACAATTGACCAAATTCCGCTTGGTAGTCCGTTGCGGAGGCTAGTGCGAACTGAATTGCATGGGATCGGGCTGACTATCACACAGCACACCGACATTCAACAACAACTGATTCAAGCCGGTTCGCGTTTTTGGCTAACAAGTCACCAGGACGAGCATTTTGGGTTGGCGGTTGTGATCGAGATTGCTGAGGTGTCTGAAGTGGACAATGTTTGGCAAGTCACTGCTTTAACGGCAGCGAATGAGCAGGCGATGCTGATCACCGTTCCAAAGGAATTGATTTCAGCGATATCGCCCGGGCAAAAGTTCTTTATTCTCGGCAGTCTCACAAGAATAAAACCTGCTGCCGATTTGGAAGCGCCCGATTCGACTTCAAAATCTGCCTTGAGTCTTGCGGCCAGCTACGTTCACGCGCTCGAACCCTAAAGTTTGCCTGGCAGGCTGATCGTGCACTGTCCAGATTGGATTTTGGGATGAGCCGCAGTGCGCTAGCACCCGTTTCGCGCAGCAGAAACCGGACGCAAACTAACGAGAGCGTCTCGCTTTGGAATCCAATTGAAAACACTGATTTACAGGTGACTTATCAGCCGGAAGGCGTTAGCCGAGCCCTTTCAAGCCAGCATTACGTCCTACTTTCGTCGAGAATTCGTTGCGTAGCAACATGGTTTCCGCGGTTGCC
>JANLQO010000484.1:0-3451 GCA_031367855.1 Planctomycetia bacterium
TCTTGAAGAGACAACTTATGATGATGTTCTCGTTGGTTCCGAATGTATTCGTCAACTGCGCTACGATTTGAGTGGCTTACCGAGAAAGCTCCGTATCCAGCTTGCCAGCTAAAGGCCGAAGAGCACTTCTCTTTGTCCTTCGCCCATTTGGAGGTCTCCGTTTTGATTTTCTCTACCAGTTTCGCGATGGTTATGGTTCGTGATAACCCAACAAGCAAATGGACATGATCAGTGTGGCCACCCACCGAGGCGCTCACGCAACCAGCGTCCTTGACGTGATGGGCGAGCATTCGAAACATTTCGACCTGAAATGTTTCGTCATTCAGGAACGGCCGACGCTCCTTTGTGGAAAAGACCAAATGAAGCCAGACTTGTGCGAGGGATTGTGGCATGTGTGATCCTTTTTCCTTAAATAAGCGACCGGGCCTTTGGCCCTAAACAGACTTATTTTGGTTTTCTACCCAGGCCTTCAGCCTGGGCTAGGCAATCTGACAGCCCTTTGGGCTTAAGACAAACCAGGACGCCCCCAAGATCAGGTTCGTTAGCGAAAGCGCAGCCGGTTTCGAGGAATGAAGTCCCCAACTCTCGCGACGTTTTCGCTTCAATCGACACACTCTCGTCCAGCGTGTTCAATTCCTCGATCAATTGTTCTGTAGTCTTCATTACACAACTTCTTTTTTAACTAGTCCACGCACATCGATCTTGCCGGTGACGGCAGAAGAGATGAGGGCGGTGCGTCGCTCGTGGAGGAGGTTGATGGCGCGTTCGGCTTCGGTGATGAGCGCGTCGACTTAAGTCATTGGACGGTACTGACATACTGCATCGTTGTTGCATCCCATTCCAACCTGTCTTGATTGGCTCGAACCCAATCGTGCAATTCCTTAACCGTCATTTTTTCGATTGGCTCTTGTAGGAGTTGTTCGAGTCGTGAGCGCGCGAGTTTTCGGATGGCCGAATCAGGATAAAAGAGCATTGAAGCAATTAAATCAAGATCGCGCAAACCTGACTCAGCGCTCGCTTTAACCCACGGTTCTAAGACTTTCCGCATTTTGATCAACCGCGCCCGCACTCGATCATCAGAGGTTTGCTTACTCGCATCCTCAATCATAGTTATCGCCATAAAACCGTACTTAAGCAACTCGTTTGTCTCTTCTTCACTCGGGTCGAGCTTCGCCATTACCTTCCCCAAAGCCTCTAAGACCAACCCCTCTTCGTATCGCTTAAAGTCGGGATTTCTTTGGAGATACCAAATAACTTGGGCGTCAAGAAGATCTGTTGCTTCCAAACCAAGCGGCAGAAATAGTGTGGAGTCATCAGCATAATTTCCGCCGCTGCCGAACCACACTGTCTTGAGGATGTGGACGTTGTACCCATCAACGTCAAGTTCAAAATCGCGATGGTTTAACATATGTAACTCCATTGCACGCTGGGGGTCGTTTTCATCTTTTTTATCTAGTCGATGATCAGAATCTAATTGAAATAGTTGGCGACCGTCACGACTGTAGAATGTAAGGCAACCATCCGGGAAATCCACGGCGAAGCCGTTGCCGAGAGGAGAGACCATCAGTTCCATGTTGAAGTGGTTCGTCACATCCCACTTCATTTCAAACGACTCGAGCTCCCTGTAGTCGCCAGAATTTGCTCTCTCAAGAAACCTAAACTTGAAGTGGTATGGACCATGATGGCCAAGCGGTGTTAGCGATTCACCCTTGACTCGGAATCGTCCATCAAACGAATCGCTCGACCGGTGCTGTGCACCCGCACAGCATTGACTCCAAGCTGGGTGGGTAACAGAAATCGAGACTGCCATGAAACTCACCAACATAACACTTAAGCGATTCATCGGGGCGCTTCCTTAGAACGACATGCTTCTGATTTGGTCATGGGCAGTATACAACATAATTGTCACAACGGTCTCGAATGATGCAGCTGGACTGTGCTGTTTGCAATTGCGGGTACCGGCGTACTACACTCTGTGCATAGGTACTCTGTGCATAGGTAGGGTATTCTCCTGCGACGCTGAGAAAACGAAATTCTATCAATGAAAAAGGGCTTCTGATGCGAACGACTCTGTCCGTTATTGCGTTGTCGGTTGTGGCTGGTTCCACTCTTGGGTTTCAGTTGGCAAAGTATGGTCCGGTGAATCCCGATCCGCTGGGTACGCGACCAATCGAAGCGGTTGATAGCGTCTTCATAGAGGACATGACGTGGATGGAAGTCCGCGATGCGATGCAGGCGGGGGCAGACACGGTCATTGTGGCGACGGGCGGAATCGAACAGAACGGTCCGTATCTCGTGGCAGGCAAACACAACGTAGTTCTGCGAGCGACGACCGATGCGATCGCTCGCAATCTCGGCAACGCACTTGTCGCGCCGATCATTGGCTTCGTACCTGAAGGGGACATCGACCCACCGACGGTCCACATGAACTATCCCTCGACAGTCAGCCTGACTGAAGAGACGTACCGCCGATTGCTCACGGACATTTGCTGCTGCTATCGCACTCACGGTTTTAAGCACATCGTCTTGTTGGGCGACAGCGGAGGGAACGCCGATGGGATGAGGGCCGTGTCCACCGACCTAAACACCCAATGGAAAGATAGCAAGACCCGTATCCATTTCATTCCAGAGTACTACAACTACGGCGACGTTAAGAGCTGGCTGGAAGAACAGGGCGTTAAGCAAACCGACGAAAACCTCCACGACGATTTCGCCATAACCGCCATCATGCTCACCGTCGATCCGACGAGCGTTCGCATGAAACAACGCATCGCCGCAGGCAAATTCACGATCAACGGTATCGACTTACTACCAGTCGAGCAAACCATCGCTTGGGGAAAAAAGATCACCCAGTACCGCACAGAGGTCACCGTTAAAGCAATCCACGCTGCAATCAAAGCGGCTCCTTGATGTGGATAGATTGCCGCGAATCGTTCCATCACTTGCGACTAAAAGGATCAGCAGCCTTTTCAGGATCAGGAGCCTTTTTTGGGTGGTTTAGCCCGTTCAGCCAACGCTGTGAAGCATTTTGAACTGAGAATTTGTTGGTCAGCACGCTATCGGCGCGCATCGATTTCGGAGAAATCGATCTACTGTAGGCCGATTTCTCCGAAATCGGCAATTCGAAATGCTTCACAGCGTTGCCGTTCAGCACGGGGATTCCGGTTGGGTGCAATCGAGTGCAAGCATGTAGCTGTCGGGTTTACCGTGCTCGCACATATTTTGTTAGCCGCCGATTATCACCAAGCACCGTAACAAAATCATCTGGGCGTGAATTTGCACTGCGTATCTGATCAAACCGAACCGATTCCCCGACACAGAGAACTAGCTGATCCTCATCGAGTTCATATATTCCAAGCACGCTTCCTTGCCACATGCGAAAATCTATCGCGTTCAGCTTGCCATCATCGTTTAACAAAATACTGCCAGATTCGCTGGCGATTCGCCTGCC
>JANLQO010000537.1:0-7549 GCA_031367855.1 Planctomycetia bacterium
GCGCGGCGACGACCTCGTTTCTACCAAGGAAGCTCCCAATCGAATGTTTGGGGCCATACGAGCGGCTGAAAATTGCCTCGAATGTCATACTGGAGCCAAGAAGAACGACTTGCTTGGCGCGTTCACCTACTATCTCGAAACATCAATAGATAAGCTTGAACTGATCCCTAGGCCGACATCGCCCGCGTCATTCTCAACAGATTCCAGCCGTAAACTGGCATGCATTTTCATCCGTTCTCACATTTCTTCTTCCCATTGGCCCGTGGTGGCAACGGCTGATAGAATTCGTCCTGCGCTGGGTGCAGGATATTATTTCGACTTCTCAGCCAACGTTTTGGTACTCATTCGCCGAGACTTTGTCGCTGATTGCATTGATGATTCTGCCATGGAGTGTGGGATGCTTGTTGGGCTTGCTTGCCGCCCAATACGCAAAGAGGTTTGTCAAGAATTCAGAAACCGATGAGAACGAATGCCGAGCGTCATTTCGATTCTCGTTGCGAGACATGCTTATGGCGGTCATGGTCTGCGCGGTCCTTACTAGCTGGCTTTCCAATACCGTTCGCAAATGGCACGTTCGTGAGGCAACGCACCAAGCGCTTTTGGCAGAACAATTCAGAAATTCGTTCACGACAGGCAAGGTAAAACTGCTCGCCAAGCCAACGATTACCGAGGACCACGCTTTGCTAAAGCGGAGTCAGAACTCATCCGGTATTAGCGAGTATCGCGTCATCGCTCCGATTTCCAAGAATGGCAACGAATTGTGGGCGGTTTGGACTTACTTGTGCGATGACAACTTGCCCGGGACAGTTTTCAAATTCGGATATGCGGAAGCTGGCACCCAAAACAATTTGCCGCCACCCCCATTTCCAGTGACTGAATACTTACCGTCCCCAAGCCCTACCATGATTGACCGCGAGCCGCCTTTGACCACACAAGCATCCGTCGTTGCGGCTCCAACTGTCGCGAAATCCGGGGATACCATTTCCATTGTTGCGAAGACTGACAGAGGTATGGAATGCGATTTGGTTATTCGCCCGATCCAAGTACTTGCGTTGCCTCCTGCGCAGATAAGGGCGCCAGAAGACGGAGTCGTTAGCTGGACCGTAATGATCGACCCGGCGTACAGCGGTACACAGATCGAATTGCTCGCCGATCTCCACGCAGCCTTGGCTAACTCAATTTGCCGACCAGAGTTAATTATCAAACATTTTTCGCGGTACACTCAGTGTAAAACGATTGTCCCAATCGTTGCCTGACTTAGTGTAGAACGATTGTCCCAATCGTTTTCCTTGCCGAGCCTGCCCAGAAAACCCGAACAATTGGGACAATTGTTCTACTCTAGGTCACTCATGTCGATTCGAAGCACACGTTCCGTGGTTGAAGACTTACGAGCCCACGATCGCTTGCTCGAAATCCGCGACGAAGTCGATCCGCATCTGGAACTCGCCGAAATCCATCGCCGAGTTTATCGCAGCGGTGGTCCGGCGCTGTTGTTCAGCAACGTGAGGCGCTGCAAATTTCCAGTCGCAACGAATCTTTTCGGGACGCTCGACCGCGCGAAGTTCATCTTTCGCAGCACTTTCGCAGCAGTTCAGTTAGCGGTGCAGTTAAAGGTCGACCCCAGCCAAGCCAGGCGTCATGTGTGGCGTCTGCCAACTTTGGCAATGACTGCTTTAGCGATGCGACCCAAACTAGTTTCTCGCGCCGCAGTCCAAGCCAACGCATGCCAAATAAGCGATTTGCCGCATGTTACCTGTTGGCCCGACGATGGCGGTGCGTTTGTAACGCTGCCGCAAGTCCTCAGCCAAGCCCCATCGATTGCTGGCAAGAAACAAGCGCTCCGCGATATCAATCTCGGCATGTATCGCGTGCAGCTTGACGGTAATGAATACGCTGCCGACGAATGCGGCTTGCACTATCAAATTCATCGCGGCATCGGAGTGCATCATGCTGCCGCGATCGAATTGCAACGTTCCTTCCCAGTCAACGTAACAGTGGGTGGTTCGCCTGCCATGACGTTGAGCGCCGTGATGCCATTGCCGGAGGGGATGAGCGAATTGATCTTTGCAGGCGCGCTGGCTGGCCATCGCATCCCAGTCCTTTCAAGTACCGATGCGGCGCCGATCTATGCCGACGCCGATTTTTGTATTGTTGGCGAAGTCGAACCGAACGCGGTAAAGCCTGAAGGACCCTTTGGCGATCATCTGGGTTACTATGCCCGCGTCCACGATTTCCCAGTCATGAAGGTTCGACATGTTTACCATCGACACGACGCGATCTGGCCGATGACGGTGGTTGGACGACCGCCGCAAGAAGACACGACGTTTGGAGAATTGATTCATGAGTTGACCGGTCCGGTCGTACCGAGTGTTTTGCCGGGTGTGAAGGGTGTGCATGCGGTCGACGCGTCAGGCGTTCATCCGCTGCTGCTTGCGATTGGCAGCGAACGCTACACGCCTTATGCAAAACCGAATCGGCCTCAAGAGTTGCTGACACAGGCCCACGCAATTCTCGGTCAAGGTCAACTGTCGCTAGCCAAGTACCTGTGGATCACTGACCAAGCCAGCGACCCGAACTTGGAAATCGAAGACGTCGCTCAGTTTCTGATGCATTGCTTGCGGCGAGCTGACTGGCGGCGCGATCTCCATTTTCATACAAGAACCACCATGGATACGCTCGATTATTCCGGTGATAGTTTGAACCAAGGTTCCAAGCTGGTGATTGCCGCAGCCGGTTCACCACTGCGTGAGTTGCCGCGTAGCATCGAAAGCGATTTGCGTTTGCCAGACGATTGGAAGAACCCACGCGTCGCATTGCCTGGCGTGATTGTGGTTGAATCGAATCGATGTTCGGGCAGCGCCGATCAACGACGAATGTGGGATGTTTGCGATCGACTGGGCAAGGACCATCCGCTGAATCGATTTGCATTGATCGTTGTGGTCGACAACTCAGAATTTGCAGCGCGCAACATCGACAATTTTGTCTGGACTACGTTCACGCGCAGCAATCCGGCGGTCGACGTCTATGGCATCGCGGCTTGGGTTGAGGACAAGCATTTTGGATGCGACGGTAGTTTGGTCATTGACGCTCGTCAAAAACCTCACCACGCTCCGCCGCTGGTCGAAGATGCGACTATTTCTGCCAAAGTCGACGCGCGTGCGGCTCGCGGCGGTGAATTAGCGAAGTATCTTTGAGAATAGGGATCTGTTAGATTGTTTAGACATGGGTGCCGATCACCCCTCATTCTGCCCCGGCGGATTACGTTATCCATCGTGATTTTAGAAAAACAATTGCGAAATCCAATGCGACAGGCCCCTCGCCCCCTAGCTGCCTCTCCCCGAGTACCTTGCGAGAGGGAACCGCGATTTTTCTTGAGCCGTGCAAACAGCGCTTTCGGTCCGGTAGATTTGTTATTCAGCCTGTGCGTAGCGATTTTCAGCCTGTCGGTTTCATCTCGCGTGGCGGCGGAGGACCTGCCGGAAGGATTTCAACGAGTCAAAGGGAAATACGTTGACGTCATCACGGACCTGCCACTGGATGCAGAAATCCGTACCTTGCCAAGCGTCTTCGATGCGGCCATGCCGCGGTGGTGCGAAGAGTTCGATATGGACCTAAAGGAGGTCGCCGATTGGCACGTCGAAGCGTTCGTGATGCTGCGCCGCGATCAGTTCAAGAAGGCTGGCTTTATCCCCAGCAAGCTGCCTGAGTTCCCGTATGGGTTTCAATTTGGCAATCAAGTTTGGGTGGTTGAACAACCCAGCCCCTATTACCGTCGCCATCTGTTGCTGCATGAAGGGACTCACTGGTTCATGAATCGCAAGTATGGAGACCACGGTCCGCCTTGGTTGATGGAAGGCACGGCCGAATGGTTGGGGACGCATCGCTGGGATGGACAGAAACTGACGATGGGAATTATTCCCAAGACCAAGACCGAGGTTGAGTACTGGGGACGAATATCTTTGATCCAACAGCAACTGGCTGACGGCGTGGCACCTTCGCTGGAAGAGGTGCTGCGTTATGACAGCCGAGCCCACCAGAACGTCGAAGCGTATGCGTGGAGCTGGGCGGCGGTAATATTTCTGAAGAATCATCCGGCTACCAGCAAAGCGTTCGCTGAGCTGCTAAAACAAAAAATGACTTCGGATCAGACACTCACGCGCTGGTTATTTCGCAAATTGCAATCGCAGTGGCCTCAGATTCGGCGCGAATGGAGCGCGATGCTCACCGAGCTTGAGTACGGTTACGATCCGCGACATGGGATGTTAGCCATTTCGCGGGCTGGGAAACTGATTGGCGACACGCCGATCGCTTTCGAATTGGCCGCGGATCACTCGTGGCAGACGCCGGGCGTAAAGATCGCCGCAGGTGACACGGTCGTCATCCAAGGTAATGGCCAGTACTCAGTCTGCGACAAGCCCAAACCATGGCTTTGCCATGCGGCTGGCGTGACGCTTGAGTACTATCGTGGCGAGCCGCTTGGCAAGCTGATGATGACCGTGGCTGGGCCGCAAGAAAAGGAACAATTTTCGCAGCCCATTGAAGTGGTTGCAGTCGGTGATCAGCTGGAGTTCACGGCGGCTCAGGCCGGTGAATTACACTTTCGCATTAACGAATCCAGCGGTGGGCTAGGTGACAACTCGGGCACCATCACCGTGACAATTCGCAAGCCCTAAGTGGCGTAAGCTTCCAGCTTGCGTTTCTTCGGACAGCCTCGCGTTTCTCCGACAGCCTTGCGTTTCTCCGACAGCCTCGCGTTTCTCCGGACAGCTCTGGCAAGTTCCGGCAATCCAGATGCTTTTTGTCGCTATGTACCATTTCTCGGCTGAATGCTTAGAATCTCTGCTTCACGGCATCGTTACCTGTGAACCACCTGAAAGTTCTCTATGTCATCGCCCCATTCCATCGAGCCCAGCAACCAAGCGGAAATGGACTCGAATCGGACCGACCTCGCAATGCAAAAGACCGGTGACGAAGCGCGAGTACTGGCGCTTCACTGGAAGATTCTTGCAGGCCTGATTGTGGGTGTTGCCTTGGGTGGAACAGCGAGATTTCTGTTACCACCAGGCGCAGATGGCAAACCTAACTACACTCTCAACATGTTGGCAACCAACGTCGCCGAGCCGCTGGGGCAGATCTTTTTGCGACTGATCATGATGTCGGTTGTACCTTTGGTGTTTTCAGCCTTGTCGCTCGCCGTCGTGGAACTCGGCGACCTTCGCAAACTGGGGCGCATGGGATTGAAGACCTTCCTGTTAACCCTGCTTTTTTCCGGAGCTTCGGTACTTATCGGATTGGCTCTGACAAACACGATTCGCCCGGGTTCGCGCATACCGCCAGCCACACGCGTTGAATTGAGCGAGCGATTTCAAGAGAAGGCCGCTGCGACCAAAGCCAACGCCGACAAAGCTAAGTCGATGCGTGACAGTTTGCTTGATATCATCCCCAAAAATCCGTTGCAAGAGATGGTCGGCGCGATGGATGGTAGCTCTCCTGGCGGAGGCATGTTGGCGGTAATGTTTTTTGCGCTCGTATTTGGCGTCGCGATGACCGTCGCCGGTCCTCGTGCAGCGACACTCGTCCCAGTGCTCGAAGGCGTTTATGACACGGTGATGGTCATTCTCCAGTTTTCGATGCGATTGGCACCATATGGAGTGGCCGGGTTAGTGTTTTCACTGGTCGCTCTTTTCGGCTTTGACATTTTGGCTAGCCTAGTTTGGTATGTCGGCACCGTCATTCTCGGGTTGTTGCTACAAGCCGCCGTGGTTTACTCCATCGCGCTTTGGACCATCGCAGGGCGTTCTCCCATCGCGTTTTTTCGCAGTATCAGCGAGGCAGTGTTGACTGCGTTCGCGACTTCATCATCGAGTGCGACGTTGCCGACCGCGCTACGCGTCACCGAAGAAAACCTTGGAATCGCACCGCAGGTTTCGCGATTTGTTCTGACAGTAGGCGCGACGGCCAACCAAAACGGGACGGCGCTGTACGAAGGAATTACGGTTTTATTTCTCGCGCAAGTATTCGGAATTGAACTGACTCTCGTGCAACAAGCGACGGTGGTAATGCTTTCGATTTTGGCCGGAGTTGGCACCGCCGGAGTTCCGGGCGGGTCATTGCCACTAGTTGTCATCGTCCTTCAAAGCGTCGGTGTTCCCGCCGCGGGAATCGGCATCATTCTCGGCGTCGACCGCTTGTTGGACATGTGCCGCACGTCGCTTAACGTGACGGGCGACATCGTCATCGCGGCTTGCGTCGATCGAAACTCGAAGAAGCCTTAGCGCGAATTCGAATCAACACTAACCTCAGCTTAGTTATTGGGAATAGCTGCGAGGCTCAGGAAAACAGACGCTGGGGCTCCGGTCGAAGACATTCATCCGATCATTATCGAAGGTGAAGGACACACCTCAATGTGGAATGCTTTGCAGATTTTTCGCGATTTGAGGAATATTCTCATCCGCAGCAGATTCTTAGTCTGTAAAGCGATTTACATTTCCACCTTTGCGGGATAAGCATCATGCAATGGACAGACTGGCGACTCGTCGCGATTTACTTGCTCGCGAGTGTACCTGGTTGCAGTAGCGGCACAAACTATTCTGGCCCAAATTTAGATACGCAATCTGGCAACGCGGCAATAACCACCCGAACTGACGAATCGAACAAGAGTCATAATAGCAACGACGTGTCTGTACAGTTGTCGCCAGTGAGTCCAGCCTTTAATCGGCAGATTATTTACAACGCCGATGTTTCCGTGGAAGTAGGCGACATCGATGGATTAGCGGAACAATTGAACGCTCGATTGAAAGAATTGGAGGGATTTGTCTCGAACTTTAGTGAACAGCGATATGCAGGCGACCGCCGCACCGCAACATGGACAATTCGAATTGATGCAACTAAGTTTTTAGATTTGTTGAAGTGGTTGGATGATGAATCGAACGTTTTGCGAAAACAAGTTACTTCCAAGGACGTTACCGAGGAATATGTCGACCTCAATGCACGTTTGACGAACAAGAAAGTAACAGAAAAGCGGCTGACATTTCTGTTGGAAGAACGATCTGGGAAACTTGAAGAGGTGCTTGCATTCGAGAAGGAAATCGACCGGACGCGGGAAGAGATCGAGAGATTCGAGGGAAGACTTCGGCTGTTGCGAGATCAGATTGCGCTGAGCACCATAATGTTAACGGCCGCGACTCGTATTGATTATTTGGCTCCTAAGCCAACCAACTTGGCGACGTCGATAAGTGAAACATGGGGTCAATCCGTCGGAAAACTGCAAGGCTTTTGCACATGGCTTTTGATCGTATTCGTTGGTCTGGTACCCTGGTTACCCATTCTCGCAGCGCTTGTCGGCCTGTGTTGGTTCGCAAAGGCAACCTGGTCGGCAAGAACGGGCCAAAGGTTGATCTGATCGACGCAGTGGACCGTGTATAATAGATGGATCTAATCAGATCCTTAACGCTGAGCTCTTATAAAAAAAATTAAGAATAGTGTAGAAAGTTCCTGGATTCAAAATTAGTTTGTTAAAAACCAGAGAGTTAGGAGTTCAATTTTTCCC
>JANLQO010000565.1:0-14665 GCA_031367855.1 Planctomycetia bacterium
TTCTGCGAGCCGGTCTCGAGTTAATCGCCTATCGAAGCAGAAATTCACCCTAACCCGGATTATTCATGGCCCGTAGCTACGTTCGCCAGAACGTGGTGAATCGCTTTGAGTTACAGCCAAGTTCTGGCGAACGTAGCTACGACAGTCTGTTTTTTCAAATTTCGACGTAACTCGTCGCGTGATATTCGTTTGCGTAAAACATTGACCAGGACCATGAATAATCCGGATTAAACGAGGTATTTTTCTATTTTTTGGAACTGCGATGTTGCCGTTCGGCGAGGAGTGTCGGAAATCCTGCGACCAATTCCCTTCAAACATGTGCCAGTTCCTATAATGGATAGATCAGACTTGAAATGGACTTGTCTGAGTAGAGCGAAACTCTTTGATTAAACCGACGATGATGAATGCATTGATTTTCTGCCAGTTTCTCCATCCCTACCGCGACGTCAAAGCTGTGCTGGCGACGCTAGTGTGTTGTTGGCTGTTGACAATTTGTGCGGATTGCGCAGCGATTTTGGCTCAGCCTGGCGACTCGGAACGGCAAGCATACCTAGTCGAAGTCCCGCTGCCACTGGTCGGTACTCGCGGCGAAAGCGTTAGGCGGCAGATCAGTCAAATCGCGCAAGCGGCCGCCAAGGCGAAGGAGCGACCGATCGTCGTTTTATCCTTTCGAGCCACAGCGAGCACGGGTGCAGCTGCCGCCGATGATTCCGCCTTTGGCTTGCAATCTCGAGGCAGCGAATTTGGGAGTTGCCTGGAATTAGCGAGAACGCTCACGAGCGCAGAAGCGTCCAGAGTTAGATGGGTGGCTTATCTACCCAACTCGGTCGAAGGGCACGCTGTGCTACCGGTCCTTGCGTGCGAAGAAATAGTCTCTGCAGCCTCGGCCGAATTGGGGCGCGCGGCAGTGGATGACGCCAACATTGGAGATGGAGTCACCGGGTTTTATCGCGAAATTGTGAATCGGCGTCGCACCTTGCCAGTAGCGGTAGTCATGTCCATGCTGCGAGCGGATGTCGAAGTTTACAAAGTCAACACGGTCGACAACGAAGTATTGACCGTCGATCAAAAGGAGCTGTCCGAGTTACGGATCAGTGGCAAAGTAGGTAAAGAAGTCACGCTGTGGCCTGGCGGCTCGCTGGCAAGTTACACTGGCCAGACGATGCGAGTTCAGGGATGGATTACACGGACAGTCAGTGAAGCCGGCGAGTTGAAGGCCGCGCTTGGTATCGCTGGTACGTTGCGAAAAGCAAGGCAAATGCCAGGCGACTGGCGGCCCGTGCAATTGACGATTTCCAGTCGTTTGACCAGCTCGCGAGTCAATCAGATCATTCGAAGTATTGGCGAGCACGTACGGAACGACAATGTCAACTTGTTGGTGTTGCGGATGGAAACCAGCGAAGCGAGCTTTCAAGAAGCGTCCCGTTTGGCAGGTTACCTGGCGGATCTTGACAGTTCCACGTTTTTTACCGTCGGCCTAATCTCCGGCGAAATCGTCGGTTCTGCCGCGCTTGTGCCGTTGGCCTGTGATGAAGCCGTGTTGCTGTCAGGCGCTTCGATCGCGCCCGAAGATCGAAGTGGATTGTCCACCTCGATGTCATCGCGGGCTGTGCAATTGGTACTCACTAATCTAGAGTCACAAACGAATCGGCCCGCCGCCTTGTTATCGGCTCTGATCGATCGCGAAGTGGTCGTCAAGGAGTACATCGAACAAGATTCGGGGCGGCGCGCAGTTTATGCTGATTGGCAGTTGGCGGAATTACCCAATGCAAATCGATGGCTTGCAAAGGAAGCTGTGGCGGGCGGTGAAGCGATTCCACAAGCGGTCGCGCTCAAGTACGGCTTGATCGATTCGACGGCTGAAAATGCCACGCTAGCACTGAATCGACTGGGCATGGAAGATGTCCCGGCTGAGCTGAAAATGCCATGGTTGGACGCTGGAATTCAACGCATTTTGGCACAAGGTTGGTTGCCTCGCGTGCTGCTGATGTTGGGGTTCTTCGCCCTGATGGCCGAGCTTGGTTCGCCGGGAGTTGGCGTCGGCGGTTTCACCGCAGCGTTATGTTTCCTGGGATTCTTTTGGATCGAAGGCCTCAACGGCAATGTCGAATGGCTGGAGGTGCTGCTGTTCGTCGCTGGGCTTATAGCGTTGGCAATTGAATTGTTCGTGTTGCCAGGTTTTGGCTTGTTCGGAATCGGGGGGCTGCTCATGTTGCTCGTGTCGATTGTGCTTGCCAGTCAGACTTTCGTCTGGCCAACTACATCAGCTCAGCTTGAAGAGTTCTCTATGAATCTGTTTTGGGTCGCGTGCCTGGCGCTCGGCGGCATGATCGGTATCCTGGTTATGCATAAGCAATTGGAACGCTTGCCCATGTTGCGCTGGATGACTTTGCAGCCCGCCGGAGCGTTCGATTTAGATGAACTTGCGGCTCGCGAGTCGCTGGTGCACTGGGAGCATTTGCTCGGCCAAGAAGGCATCACCACAACCCGCTTGAATCCGTCAGGCAAGGCTCAGTTTGGTCGCGATATTGTTGCCGTGGTCGGCTCGGGTCGAATGATCGACGAAGGCGTTCCGGTACGCGTGGTCGAAGTTCGCGGCAATATGGTGATTGTCGAAATGGCCGATGACGAAGTGGGGTAAGCTTCCAGCTTGCCATCTATGACCTAATCTTTCGGCACCATTCTTTCGGCACCCTTGTCCCGAGCGATTCATTTCGTGTGTCTCCGGCGCTCCGTCATCGCGATTTCGAAGCGCTCGATCATTGAACCAAAGTTCATCGACTGCACCTCATCGACATCATTGGTCACAACCACTGCCAATTGACTTAGGGACGCTTGGCAACCATTGGTGGAAACAATTAGCAGACAAACACCACGCTTTCGAAAACCGTGGTAAGTGCCAGCGGCTTACAATCCGATTCTGCTTAGATCTCAAATTCTAAATCTCAAATTTGATATCTCAATTTTGATATCTCGCAACTCGCTTCTAACCTCTCCTTCAGACTTCCGAAAGACGCCCATGACCAGCCCGGCATCCCTGCGCCGCTCATTTGCCGATCGCTTTAAATCTCGCAGTTGACTTACCTCCCGTTCAAGGACGCTTGCACTATCAGTTGCTTCATTTCCGCAACGGCGTCACGTAAGCCCACGAAGACCGCCCTAGCCACAATGCTGTGCCCAATATTCAATTCGAGCATTTCAGGAATGGAGGCGATGGGTTGCACATTCACGTAATTTAGACCATGACCAGCGTGCAGCTTCATCCCCAGCTCAACCACTCGCCGACTAGCTACCTGCAAACGCTTCAACTCATTGAGCCGCTGCTCTCCTTTGGCCAGCGCGTAGGAACCCGTATGCAGTTCAACTGCCGCGACACCTAACTCCGCTGACTTTTCTACCTGCCCCAAATCCGGATCGATAAACAGACTGACCGGAATATGAACGCCATGCAGAGTCTCGACGGCCCGCAGCACACGATCCGGGTCGCCCACAACATCCAGACCACCTTCCGTGGTCACCTCTTCACGTCGCTCGGGTACCAGCGTCGCTTGGTCGGGCCTAACTTCACACGCGATATGCACAATCTCCAACTCGCAGGACAACTCTAGATTTAATCCAACTGGAACCGTCTCGCGTAATAGTCGAACATCGCGATCCTGAATATGCCGACGGTCCTCACGCAAATGAATCGTGATTACATTCGCTCCGCCCAACAGCGCAAACGCGGCTGCATGCACCGGATCGGGCTCAAAAGTCCTTCGCGCTTGGCGAATGGTAGCTACGTGGTCAATATTGACGCCCAAGTGCGCCATTTTTTCTCTCGAAGTTGAAGCGATGAAGTGTATCGTATCCTAATTTGCAGCGGTGGCTGCTGAGTGTACCACCGGCCAAAGCGATTGTCATTACCCAAAAAGTTAACCAATGTTGAGCGCCGCGTCGATTTGTTGCGCCACCGTCTTCAATCGATCGCCGTCACCGCCGCCAACCTCAGCCGCCACCCAACCATAGAAGCCAATATCGTCCAGAGCCTTTCGAACGTCGGCCCAAGGGATGTCGTCTTTCGTAATATCAGCCCACTTGTCAGTGGCTCGCGCGAAGCCTTTGATGTCCAATTTGACAACACGGTGCCCCAAAGTGCGAATCCATTCGGCTGGATTGCCATACTTCCAGTGATTGCCTATGTCGAACTGCATACCGACCCACGGCGATCTAAACTCGTCGACGTACTTTACAAACTTGTCCGCCGATTGATTGTTTGGACCATCGTGCTCGTACAAGAATTGATTCCAGACGTTTTCGATCGCGATCGTCATTCCCAACTCTGCCGCCAGTGGCAGCGCTTGGCGAATGTTCTCGATCGAACGTGGCCAGATCTCGGCTTCGGGTCCATCTTCACCTTTGCCGACGACGAGTAAAACGGTATGACCACCAACCGCGTGCGTTTGAGCAAGCGCCGTCTTCAAGTCTTCAAGTGCCTTCGCGCGCACGGCGGGATCAGGACTGGTATGACGCACACCCCAGTGCGTCGAGCACACCGAACCATCGACAACCAATCCGGTAGCTGCCATCGCTTTTTTGGTCGCTTCGACATCGATGCCGGGACTGTCCAATTCGATTCCGTCGTAACCAGCCGCTTTGACCGCCGCGAACTTGGCCGTCAAATCGCCTGGAACATTGACCATGCCAACTTTCAACGTCTTCAACAATCGACGAGGCTTCGTGGCATGCTTGATCTCAGCCGCCTGGGATCGCTGCGCTCTCGGAGACGCAAGTGCCAATGCAGTAGTGGCGGCGAGGAATCCGCGCCGCGTCCATGTTGGATCGAATTTTTTTGCGTTTTCCGCTAGAGCATTAGATTTAGGATGCATGCTGTAATCCGTGAATTCAAAAGGAAGCCTGGGAGACTTTACGTAGCCGTCGAGGGCGCCGTCTTATCATCCTCGACAAAGTGTCCTAGATTACAAGCAAGATACCCTAATTGAGCAATCAATTTTACACTAACTGGGACCAGTCAACCCAAGCTTGGCAACATTCACCCATAATTTGAGATATGCTATCGCGACCTAATACACGGTCTGATGGGAGAGCGCGTTAATCGGTGGGACGGCGAGTTTCGCACCAAGCCGAATTCGCAATCGCATGGATGCTTTAGTTCCCTGGAAACACCTGATGCAAAGTGACACTCCCAACATTCAACCGACTTCGGGGGAGTCTCCGCCCGATTTGCCTCAAGTAAATGGTTCGCCCGAACCGTCGCACGTGCCTTTGCACGGCGGGTTTCCGATCGTGGGAATCGGAGCATCTGCAGGGGGACTCGCCGCATTTGAGAGTTTCTTCCGAAGCCTACCCCCAGACTCAGACTGCGATATGGCGTTTGTACTGGTGCAGCATCTTGCGCCTGACCATAAGAGCATTTTGGTCGAGTTGCTGCGTAAATACACCCGCATGCAAGTGTTCGAAGTCGAAGACGGAATGAGGGTCCTCCCCAACTGCGTCTACGTTATCCCGCCCAATCATGAATTGGCGATCATGCATGGCACTTTGCAATTGTTGCAACCAACCGAGCCCAGGGGCCAACGACTACCGATCGATTTCTTCTTCGAGTCATTAGCGCAGGATCAACGTCAACTTGCGATCGGCCTGATTCTATCTGGCACCGGCAGTGACGGTAGCCAGGGTGTGCGAGCAATCAAGAACGAAGGTGGGATGGTGATGGTACAGTCACCTGATACGACCGAATTTGATGGCATGCCCACTAGCGCGATCAAGACCGGCGCAGTCGACTTTATTTCCGTTGTCAGCGACATGCCAGCACAGTTGGCCGCCTATGTAGCGCGAGCCTATGACACGCACCCAGGACTTTCCGAACAGCGCACGGCTGAATCTGAGAATGCGATCCAGAAAATCCTGTTAATTGTACGCGCGCTTACAGGTCACGATTTTTCACTCTATAAACCGAGCACGATTGATCGGCGTATCGAACGCCGGATGGCCGTGAGTCTAGCGAATTCGCTAAGCGAATACGTAAAGAAATTACAACAATCGCCCAACGAAGTTGAGGCACTGTTTTACGACTTATTGATCGGCGTAACCCATTTTTTCCGCGATTCCGAAGCGTTTGAGAAACTCGAAACGCTGATCCTACCACCGCTGATTGCCGAAAAATCTGCCACCGGTGCCGCTCTGCGAGTCTGGATTGGCGGGTGCTCCACCGGTGAAGAAGCGTATTCGATTGCCATCCTGCTTCACGAACAAATGGAATCCTTGCGAGCATCCCTCGGTACCACGCTTGTGGCCCAGGTATTCGCTTCCGACATCGATCCTCGCGCAATCGCTTCCGCCCGCGCGGGACTGTATCCGAAAAGCATTGCCGACGACGTCTCACCGGCGAGACTGTCGCGCTACTTTACCTACGAGCCCGACAACGATGCTTACCGGATCCACAAGCGAATTCGCGAAATGGTCGTCTTCTCCGAGCATGACATCATTAAAGACCCTCCCTTCTCAAAGATCGATCTAATCAGTTGCCGGAATCTCATGATCTATTTCCGCAGCGAACTGCAGCGAAAACTCGTCGCCTTGTTCCATTTTGCCTTGAATCCCAACAGCGTGCTGTTTCTAGGTTCTTCTGAAGGAATTGGCGATTTCGAACAATTGTTTACGGCCATCGACCGCAAGGCCAAGCTGTATCGTCGCCACCCCGATTTTGAAGGTACGCAGCGAGCAACACTGCACCGGCCTAACGCAATCACCTTTTCACCGATTGAAGCGCGAGTACCCAGAGCTGAAAAGCCCTTGGTGAAACTACCACTAAGAGAATTAGCCGAGCAAACACTGCTAGCGCTGCTCGCCCCAGCCGCAGCGATTGTCAATGAAAAGGGGGATATTCTCTATCTGCTTGGTCGTACCGGATCGTTTCTTGAGCCGGCTGCAGGCGAGTCGAGCGTTAGCAATATTATCAAGATGGCCCGCGAAGGCCTCCGCCACCAACTTGCAGCGGGTTTACACAAAGCGGTCTCGACGCAGCAGACGGTACGCATCTTCAATTTGCTGGTGAAAACCAACGGTCACTTTGCCCACGTCAACGTGTGCATTTGTCTGGCGAATGGTCGAGATCGGATCGCCCGAAAACCGGTAGGATTAACCAGCAACGACCAGTCCTATTTGATCCTGCTCGAGGAATCGAATGTAGCTCCTACGCAATCGGCAATCCTAACGGGCGATTCCCCTGACGCGAACATGAGGGCTAATGCGGACGCTAACGATGCAGCCGCAAGCCCGTCGCAAAACTCTGCAGCCTTGATCGATTCGTTGTGCGCCGAATTGCAGGCAAAAGACGAATACCTGCAGAGCGTTTACGAGGAACTCGATACTGCCAATGGAAAACTAAGGGTTTCCAACGAAGAAATGCAGTCCGTCAACGAAGAATTGCAGTCGACCAACGAGGAGCTGGAGACTTCTAAGGAAGAATTGCAGTCGATCAACGAAGAACTTTCAACCGTTAACTCGGAACTTCAGAACAAAATTACCGATTTGTCGCGTCTCAACAACGACATGAATAACCTGCTGTCGGGCAGCGGCATCGCTACGATCTTTGTGGATCACACACTGCGCATCGTCCGCTTCACGCCGACGATGGCGCAGATTATTAATTTGATCAACACCGATATTGGTCGGCCGATAGGCCACGTTGTTTCCAACTTCGTCGGCTACGATTGCTTAGTTGCTGACGCACAATTGGTACTCGATACGCTCGAGCCTCAAGTAAGACGCGTTCAAACCACCAACGGGTTATGGTTTCAGATGCGTATTAAACCCTATCGCACCGTTGAAAATTTCATCGATGGAGTGGTCATCACCTTTGCCGACATCACCGAAATCAAGCGTTCGGAAGTATTACTTGAAAAAGCCAACCGTCAACTGCGTCTGGCTGTGGTAGTTCGCGACGCATCCGATGCCATTACCGTTCATGATCTCGAAGGCCGCATCATCGCCTGGAACCCCAGCGCCGTAAGAATCTACGGCTGGAGCGAAGAAGAAGCGCTCCAAATGAACGTCGGCCAGCGCATTCCGGAAAAGCTCCGAAAAGAGAGCTTGTCCGAAGTCGCCAGGCTGAGTCAAGCCGAAATACTGATACCCTATAAAACTCAGCGGCTAACCAAGAGCGGCTCCATCCTCAATGTCTTCGTTTCAGCAACTGCGCTGGTCAACGATTCTGGACTTGTGTACGCGATTGCAACCACCGAACGTTTAGAGGCTCAATCGTGACGATTCGCAAACTTCATAGTGCTGATGCTGCATCGCCACCACCCAATCCAACACTCCGTGAGCGCGCGTTGGCGACTTACAACGCGAATTCTGTCGCTTTTGTGAGCACGGCTTCGGAACTCGCCAGCGAAGAGGGGCAGCGCGCGATTTATGAATTGCAGGTTCATCAAATCGAATTGGAAATGCAAAACGAAGAACTACTTCAGTCGCGCACGGCGTTGGAAGATTCTCGCGCACGTTACCGCGACCTCTACGATCACGCACCTGTCGGCTACTGCCTCGTAAGTAATTCTGGCATCATTCAAGAAGCCAACAACACCCTCGCCGAAATGTTGAAAACATCCACGATTTTTTTGGATGGTAGACTTTTTTGCACGCTTATCGATAACGACTACCAGGATGCATTTTACCTTCTGTGCAAGCGAATCCTTACAACCACCCAACCGCAGTCTTGTGAACTGCGCATCAAGAGAAGTGACGGCAAACTAACCTGGGTGCAGTTGTCTGCCTCATTCGCAAAGGGCGATGTTAAAGAGGGTGTAATGCGAGTGGCGTTGATGGACATTGACGCCCGTATTCGAGCCGAAGTTGCCAAATCATCACTGGAAGCCCAACTTCGCGAATCACAAAAGATGGAAGCGGTCGGCAGACTTGCCGGTGGCATCGCGCACGACTTCAATAACGTCCTGACAATCATCCTTGGCAACGCTGAATTGGCTCGAAGATATTCCGAGCAATCCGACTCGCCAACGTTCGAATGCATTGACGAGATTCGGACAGGCGCGGAACGTGCGCGCGAACTCATAAAGCAACTTTTATCGTTTAGCAGGCAGCAACCGATCGCTCGCAGCTCAATCGCCCTAGCACCGATCATTGCCGATAACATGCGCATGCTGCGATCGACGATGCCCGCTCGCGTAAACATTTTTTTTACGTGCGGCGATGAAGTGCCCAATGTCCTCGCCGATTGCACGCAGATCGGACAGATTATTATGAATCTTGCCACCAACGCCTTGCAAGCCATGGACGGCGGACCGGGCAGTATCAAGATTCATCTCGATACGATCTCACGAAATTCCGAATCCACCGACGCCACTTCCATTGTGAAATCTGACCATGGTTATCCTTCCCAACTCCAAACTGCCAAGTGGCAGAAGTTTGACGAAGTGGTACGACTAACGTTCTCCGACGATGGTCATGGAATGGATGATGCAATCATCAAGAGAATTTTTGAGCCATTCTTCACGACCAAGCCTATCGACCAAGGAACTGGATTGGGGTTGGCAGTCGTTCATAGAATCATTTCCACCCACGGCGGTGAAATTGCCGTTAAAAGCCAACTAGGCCAAGGAACAACATTTACGATCTATTTTCCACCTGCACTCGCGACTCAAATTGAAAGTTCAATTGAAGAAAGTCCAATTGATCAGCAATTTTTAGCAAGTCAATTTCCCGCTGAATCAAATCCAAGCCAAAGATACCCGCAACGCAGCATTCTCTACCTTGATGATGAGCCGATGGTATTGAATTCGATGATAAAACTGCTTGGCCACGCAGGTCTTCAAGTGCATGGATACTCGGACCAACAAACCGCCTTGAATTTCCTGCACTCCGCTGCGACTCGAGTTGATGTCGTCGTAACAGACTACAACATGCCCGGTCTCTCAGGCCTGGATGTGGCCAAAAAGGTACGCGAGATTCGACCTGACTTACCGGTGATCATTGCCTCCGGTTTCATCGACGAAGAACTCCGCTCGCAAGCCGAAGAAGCCGGCGTGAAAGCCTTGATTTCCAAGCCCTTTTCAACCAAGGCTTTCTGCGATCTGGTGCAACAACTTTCGCCACCAAGTAACTAGTACTTTGTCTCAAAAGGGGTCTGACCCTTTGGAGGGCATGCAAAATTCCTGACAAAAGACATGCCCGGAGAGGGGCAGACCCGGTCAGACCCCTTTTGAGACAAAGCCTAGTGCTCGGTCAAACAGATTCGGGATTGGTTTTAACGGCGGGCCAAAATGTCGTCAAAATCGGTTAGGTGATAACCGATGCCGACGTAATCGAGCACTTTGCAGAGGCCTCGGAGGGCTACGCCGAAGCCATCGGGGCCAGAGAAGCCACCGAATTGACCACCACCTTTAACGTGCGGTTCGAGATCGAAGATGACGCCGGGCGCTCCGCGGCGCTTCATCTTGGCGTCAATACGAGGCAGGTCGTGGGCCAAGTCCCGAAGAATGGCTTCATGACCTGTGTCACCTAAATCAGCGGGGACAAAATTTTTCAACGCTGCTTCGTCGACGTGTTCCAATCGCTGTGCAGCGGAAGGATGACGATAATCTTTAATGTGAATCCAACCGAGCCCGGCCTTCATCGCGAGGTACTCTGCAAAAACTTCGTCTGGGGTCATCCCTTGGCAGACCAAATTCGCACCATCAAAAATCAGAACCAGCGACTCACTGTTGACTTTGCGATGGATCTCAGAGAGCAACTTGCCGGTCTGGCCCACAAGGTTTGCTTCGACTTCGAGTCCAAACGTTAGGCCGGCACGATCACAGATGTCAGCGATTTGTCCCATTTGGTCAACAACTTGCGGAAGGTGCTGCCACGGATCGGTTCCTTTGGGATGGTAGAACGCAAAACCGCGGATCAGTTTCGTACCGAGCGTATTGGCAACGTCGCACGCGTGTTTGACTTCGGTGTCTAGATATTGCTTGAAGGGCACAAAACGGTTCAAAGTGCCATCTTCGACATCGAGCAATTTGACTTTGCCAATCGGCGATCCAACCGTCGCGACCTTCAAAGCGTATTCAGCTTGCATCGTGCAAACCGTTTTCAGTTCTTCCGTAGTTAAAGCCATCGAGTTCTTTATGCCGCTGCCAACGTCGATGAAGCGGATCGAGTAGTACTGCAAACCCGCTGCAGCTAGGGCAGCGAATTGCTGGACGGCGAGTTTCTGGTTGGCAGCTTCGTCCGCAAATCCGCTAAGGATGATCGAAGTAGGTTCGGACATAGTGTTAGCCTTCGTTTGAGAAATAAGTGTTCCGCTCCGCTCCGCCGTGATGGTCAATCGCGACGGCGGGACCGCTTGGATTCACTTGGTGGCGTGATAGTCTACCGTGATGATGCTGGTGATGCCGCCACGGGCACCCCAGTGGCTTTCGAGCGTCGCGCGGCGGGGCTGGGACACCGCAACGAAGTCGTCAAGGATGCAATTCGTGACATTTTCGTAAAAGATCCCTTCATTTCGGAAGCGTTGTAGGTACAGTTTGAGGCTCTTGAGTTCCACACACAGCTTGTCGGGCACGTAGCGGAAAACCAGTACGCCGAAATCGGGTTGGCCAGTTTTCGGGCAAATCGATGTGAACTCGGGGCAGCGAATTTCGATCTGATAATCGCGGTCCGGAAAGCTGTTGTCGAAAACTTCGAGTTCTTCGCGAAAATTTGTTGGCACTTGCAGTCACCGTTGGCTGAAGTAGGTCCTATTGGCAATCGATCAAGAAATGGCAGTATGCAACGCGAGGCGTTAAATCGAAAGGGGGCGCTCCTACGCATTTGCGAGATCTACGCCAGTGTCCAGGGTGAGGGTCTGCTGACCGGAATTCCCAGCGTTTTTGTGCGAACCAGCGGCTGTAACCTGCGGTGCTGGTTTTGCGATACCCCTTTCGCTTCTTGGGCACCTGAGGGGCCACATTTGACGGTCGACGAAGTCCTTGCAAAAACGCTGGCCCTTAAGCTGCGGCACATTGTCCTCACCGGCGGCGAACCGATGATTCATCGCCCGCTGGTCGAACTCTGCCAAGCCCTCCGAGACCAAGGTAAACATATCACCATCGAGACCGCCGGCACCGTAGCCCAAACCTTGGAATGCGATTTGATTTCGATCAGCCCTAAACTGGCAAGTTCTGCGCCGAGCGGCGCGAATGCAGGTAGCTGGCACGCGACGCATCAGGCTCGGCGCGAACGGCTGGAAATCGTCCACGCTTTGATACTTGAGCACGAATATCAGTTGAAGTTCGTCGTCGATAGTCCCAGCGACGCGGACGAGGTGCTGCGTTACCTTAAAAAACTTGCCGAACTTGTTGAAATTGATGGCGACCGCGTGCTGCTCATGCCGCAGGGAACCGATATCGATTCACTGCAGAGACAAGAGGATTGGTTACTGCCTTGGTGTCACACACATAATTTGCGCTATTGTGCCCGTGCACACATTTTGTGGTACGGCAACCAACGCGGTACCTGAGCAACTTCCACTACTACTAGTTTGCAATTTAAGAGGTTGCCTGCAGTTCCCCCATACACCGATCGAATAAGCGATCGACCTCTTGCGCAGTTTCAGAATCGATGCGCCAGCGGATCGGTTCACGGCGATTTTCGTTCGGGAACAATCCACGCCTTCGCAGCAAATGTTTTTCGATCGCCAGAAATCCATCCAGTCCCGCTTGCATTTGCAAGGCGACAATCGCACACAACGGAAGATGAATGCGATAGGCGGTCTCATCGTCGCCGCGCTTCAACGCTCGCCAGATCGCAACGATGGCGTCGACCATTTCCATACCGGGCATAGTACCCTCGACGCCGCGCCGCATACTGTCAATCAAATAGACTCCACCGGAACCCTCAAATATCTTGGCCTGGCCGTGAGTGGCGTCGCGAAGTGCCGATATGCAAGGCCCATTCGGCGGCGCTTCCGGTTTGAAGACAATTTTTTGTGTGTCGAATTTCTCGAGCAACCTCAGATAAACACTATGAGGAATCGCCGCACCCAGATAACCCGATGCATCTTGAACGATAATCGGAATATCAACCGATTCGGCTAAGTTTGCAAAATAGGCAAAAAGCCCTTCGGTGTCCAAAGATTCATTCAAGGGAGGTGCCGCCATGACCGCGTTGCAGCCAGCGGCGAAAGCGTCACCCGCAAGCCGAAGCGATTCCGCTTGATTTTCGGCCGTTACAGACATGAACACCGGTCCACGCCAGTTGGCAAATTCGACCAAGTTTCTAGCGTACTTTCTGCGCTCCTGCTGCGAGAGTGTTCGCACCTCCGAGACCATCCCTGTTCCGAATCCGTTGATACCCGACGCGAAAGCCCAATCGACTTCTTGGCGGAGTGTTTCCCAATCGATCTGCAAATGATCATCAAAGGGAGTTTGAATAATAGGCAAGACGCCAGAAAAAGATGTGTCTGTCATTTCGCTCTACCAATCTCCTACACTTCCGTCGCGGTAAAAGACTCGCTGCAGCAGCTCTTGTTCGAAGGGGTGCTTTTTCAACTCAGCTTCGTTGATTTCAATGCCTAGTCCTGGACGCGTGTGCGGTTTTACAAGGCGTCCTTTCGGCTCGACCGTGAACCCTTCGGAAACGACGTCGCTTCTCCATGGTACATCGTTGTGAACGCTTTCACAGATAATATAGCTGGGCGTGGCAAAGCCAAACTCGAGCGACGCAGCGGTACTGACCGGGCCTTGTGGATTATGGGGTGCGAGCGCAACGCGATATGCTTCCGCCATGGCGGCGATACGGCGCGCCTCGGACAGCCCTCCGCAGTGCGTAATGTCTGGCTGGATTACCGAACAGGCTCGACGTTCGAGCAGCTCTCGAAAGGCGTGCTGCGTTACCAAGCGTTCACCGGTTGCAATGGGTGTCTTAACAGAGCGCTGCACCAACGCGATATCTTCGACCGATTCTGGCCAACAGGGCTCTTCGAAAAAGTAGAGGTCGTAGGGCTCCAGGGCTTTGGCAAATTGGATCCCCATGCGCGGTGAAGGCCGAGCGTGGCAGTCGACCATGATATCGATGTTGGGGCCAACCGCATCGCGCATCGCTTTCACACATTGCTCTGCGTAGCGTATCGGCGCATGGCCTTCGATGGGCATTGTCGACGGTACGGCCATCGACTTGAAGGCCGTAAAACCGTCGTCTACCGCCTGCAAGGCGAGATCGCCAAATCGCTTTGCATCGGTCACATTCGTTTCGTAAAACTCCTCCATCTTGCCGCCACCCAAGTGACAATACAGTCGAATCGAATCGCGCACAGGTCCACCCCACAACTGATGGACTGGCACGCCCAACGATTTGCCGAGAATATCCCATAGGGCGATATCGATTCCACTAATCGCTGTACCCCGCACGATTCCGTTACCGTGCCAAAAATGTTGGCGGTACATCATCTGCCACAAGTGCTCGATGCGTCGTGGATCCTCGCCGATCAGCAGCGTTTGCAGATCCTCAACGGCGCCGACTACTGAGCGCGTATGCCACTCCAAAGTCGCTTCCCCCCAGCCCCACAACCCCGGCTGATCGGTTAGCACTTTTACGAAGATCCAATTGCGCATGCGGGCATTGCAAACATGCGTTTCTATCGCGGTAATTTTCATGCTGAAAGCTCTCTTCGTTGAATCTCTTT
>JANLQO010000595.1:0-17829 GCA_031367855.1 Planctomycetia bacterium
ATAAAAATCGACCGCCTCCCAGCTCGGTACGGAAGTGATGAACTCCTTGAACTGCTTCAGGTTATAGGACCGCAGTTCGAGCACATCTTCGATGCGCATAGATTCCAGTGGCGTATAAACGTCAAAGCGGATTCCAAACCGCTCCATGCGTTTGCGGGGGTTCTTATCGACAGGCCACATATGGGTGTTAATCGATAATTGCCCACGGCGCGCTGACCAACTCTCTTCATCACTGGCTTCCCCTCGGGTAGGGGTTAAGTGCAAGCCCAGCGCGTAAATTCCGCCAACGCGAATGGCTTTTGCCAAAGATTCTAAGTGTCCAACTGCCGCTTCCTCGCTCGGCAAGTGCCGGAAACTGTTGATGGTATTAAAAGCTGCATCGTAGGGACGTTTTACCTCAAAGTCGGACATGTCGCCAACTTGAGCGCGACCTTTGAGCTTCATCCGAGCGAGCCGTGCGTTGCAAAATTCAATCGCTTTTTCGCTCAGATCGATCCCACCTACTTCGAAACCCTGGCGGCCCATACGGAACATTAATCGCCCCGTCCCGCAAGCTGGTTCGAAAACACGTTTGACCTTACCATCTACATAACGTTCAAAGCAGGCTTGCAGAAAACGCATCTCGGCCGCCGTGTCACTGCCGAAGACCAGGTCGTAGTAAGTCGGAAAGTCGTATATGCTAGCTTTGGTTCTTTTCATGACCAGCAATGTCGCAAAAACCAAAGCCAAGTCAAGCGGACTTTATGGCGTGAAATCCGTCTAGGTCACATCGGGGAAAACTCAAGATGGAAAATTTTGTTACTGCCGCGACCAACGCTCTGACTGCTGCAGAACTGCTTAATGGACGCGATTTGATTTTGCAGCAAATTAGGTGGGCGCGGCAATACACTCGCCAATTAATCGATTCGATTCCCGAAACACTTTGGTACGAGCAGCCGAGCGGCTTGCAAACGCATGTCGCTTGGCAAGTCGGACACTTGGCGGTTTCTCAGTACGGATTGATGTTGTTTCGACAGCGCGGTCGCATGCCGGGCGATTTGGATTTGATGCCCGGTTGGCTGCGGAAGCAATTCGGCCGAGGGACTACGCCGAGCGCATCGGCCGAAGGGATGCCGACGCCAACGGATCTGTTAACGATGCTCGACAAGATCGACGCGCAAGCACACGCTGAAGTCGCTGCGTTAACAGCGGATCAATTGGGTGAACCCACCGAGATGCCCTATACCACCTATCCAATCAAATTTGGGGCACTTTTGTTTTGTCCGATTCATGAGTCGATTCATGCAGGACAGTTAGGATTGCTTCGAAGATTACATGGCCTCGATCCTCTGCGGTAACTACGTTCGGAGGCGGAAAGGCAGGAGAAACGCATGAACAGGCTGAAGTGGATTTTTCTGGCAGTAGTGCTGATTTTCTGCTTGATCGTCATCTTTCAGAACATCGAATCGATCGAAGTGCGCTTGCTAACGATGAGCTTTCAGCTGCCTCAAGCTGCATTGCTGTTAATCACTTTGGCGGTTGGCTTTATCCTGGGATTGCTGACACCCACATTTTGGAAGATGGCCTCGTGGCGAGCGAAGTCGAGAAAGACCCGAGCGGAGATGCCCAAACCCGAGATTCCGCAACGCTCTGTTTAGCGGGAAAGATCTCAGATTTTGCTCACAAAAACGATTGAGACAATCGTTCTACACTAAACCCGTACCACCGTGGTTGACCCAGGCAGAATCGGCTGGAATCCCAAACGACGTTTTTGGCAAGTTGGAAGCTTACCCCGCTATTTGTCTTGCAAGCCCAAGTGCTCTAGCCAACGACGAACCGGCTTGCTGTCCGCAGTTGGGATCGCATTAGACTGCAAAGGCTGACTGTTTGCCTGGTCCGCCGAGGCACGGATTTGCATTTCCAGTTCAGCGCGTTCTCGGCTCAGCTTCGCGCGCTCGATGGACATTTGAATCTCAGCCTCTCGCAATTTGCTTTCCCACTCCCGTTGAATTGCGATAAGTTTCTCGCGTTCCAGCTTCACCAACTCATCGGAATCCAACATTTGTGCAATGGCTGCGGCCCCGATGGCGACGCCTTCACGCGTATTGGATTGCTGTTGCACGATCGATCTGAGTTCCGCGATCTCTTCGTCGCGGCGATCGATTTCCGCTTGTGTTGTACGCAGCACATCTTCGATATTTACCCGCAGTTGCGGTGATCCGGGGTGGTCTTCCGCCTCAGTTTCGTTTTCGAGCTGCTGCAGAATCAGCTTCTTGCGCTGCTCCCACGTCATGCTTTCCTGGTTCAGCGCGCTCAGGTTCAGATGGTGGGGGGTGGTGGGGTAATTGGACATTTGTGCTCGAGCCAACTGCATTGCCAAGTCGGCGTTTTGCTGCCGCACCTCGGCTAGCTCGGCAGTGAGCGTGACGATCTCCCCATTGGAATTCGAATCCGTGACTTGCCAGCAATCAGTTCGCATTGCGGCCAACGCGGTTTGCAGCGAAGCGATTTCGGCTTGGAGGTCCGCGATCACTTCGTTTTCGTTTTGGGAATCGTGGTTGCGATCCAAGCTCCAAACGGAACTCTTGGACTCATTCAATTTTATTTGGAGCTCGGCCACAGTCTCATAGGCTGTCGCCAGTTCATTTTGTATCGCCCCTAATTCGGACTTGCACTCATCAGGGGTGGCGCGCCGGTGCTCTCGATTGGATTCGAAAAGCGTAGCGATCTGTTCTGATAGCTGTTCTGATAGCTGCTGTGATAATTGGGCTGCCAAAGGCGAAACGACCTGATCGGCGATTTGGCCTGCGATCTGACTAGCAAACTCTTGAGCCAGGGCCCCACTCAAGGGATTCACTGGTGCGGCTGCTGGCTTGATGGCTTGCGAAAACTCCAACATACTTGTCCGCGCGATCAACTCGTCATGGAGCAACTTCAGCGACTCAAGAGCTGTTTGAGACGGCGCGCTCTCGGTCGCCGATTTACGTTTTCCCCATTTACTCGACGTTTGCTCGACTTGAGCGACTTGCTCGATATGCTTCCTGATGGTCTCGATCCAGGAGTTGAATTCTAACTTGGCTGGGGCCGCCATGTTTTCTCCACCTTTTCTAGGCTGACCGAAGCGGCCACGTTTGCCTAGTAAACATAAAGTAATGCGCGCGGGATGGGGTCGTCTATCTGTTTAATACTTCGATTCTTCTCGAAGGTCAAAGAATGCCGAGGAACATGGCGAGATCTACGTGAACGAATTGCCTGATTTGCCGGTTTTAACGGTTGAGATCTGCAGGAGGAGCTGTAATTCGGCCTATGGAAGGGTTGCTTTTACGCTATTATAAGAAGCGAGATTTGCGTCGGTTGGTTTTGACGAGGTGTGACATGGTCAAAAAGAAGGAAGTCGAGCTGGAAACCATCGACTTTGAAGGATCTCTGCAAGAACTTGAGACCATTGTCCGCCGGCTGGAGCAAGGTGGTGGTCCACTTGAGCAAGCATTGGGCGATTACGCACAAGCGATTGTTTTGCTGCGAGCTTGTCATGGTCGGCTGGAGCAAGCGGAGCGAAAGATCGAAATTTTGAGCGGTGTGGACGCCAATGGCGCACCCATTGTTCGCGAAATCGATGACGAAGAGCTCAGCTTGGAAGACAAGCAGGAAGGCCGTGGCCAGCGCAGGACCGCCCCGCGTGGAGCGCGACCAAGCGGCAAACTTGTTCAAAACACCGACGACGAGGGATCCCTGTTTTGAGAATTCAATGTCACTAGCTTCATCTGACCCCAGCCTTCAAGTCCGCCTGGCACCGCTTCGAGAGATTGTCGAGCAGGCGCTGAAAGTTTACCTTCAGCCAATTGAAGGCTGCCCCACGCGACTCGGTGACGCAATGCGTTACAGCGTGCTGGCACCCGGAAAACGGTTGCGACCCATTTTGACGTTGTTGGCGGCAGAAGCGGTTGCTGGCCGGTCGCAAGCCGCCATCCAAGTCGCCATCCAGGGGGCGCTCCCAGCTGCCTGCGCCATTGAAATGGTACATGCTTATTCGCTGATCCATGACGATTTGCCTGCCATGGACAACGACGACCTGCGGCGTGGATTGCCGACTTGCCATCGCAAGTTCGACGAAGCGACCGCGATTCTGGCTGGCGATGCTTTACAGACGCTGGCATTCGAGCTGCTCTCGCACGAATTGCCGGGCGATCGGGCGCTGCGTTGCTGTCAAATACTTTCCCAAGCTGCCGGTCGTAGCCAATTGGTGGGCGGCCAGGCAGACGATTTGGCTGCAGAGGGGCGTTTTGAGGGTTTAGTTGCCGGAATTCGCTCGGTTGAACAATTACAGAGAATTCACTTGCGGAAGACGGGGGCAATAATACAGGCAAGCTTGTGCCTCGGAGGGGTGGCGGCAGGCGCCTCGCCGAATCATCTTGAAATACTAGAAACTTACGGCCGCTCGATCGGTTTAGCCTTCCAAGTGGTCGATGATTGCTTGGATGTCGAAAGCACGAGTGAACAGATGGGAAAAAATACGCGTAAGGATAGCGTCATCGGCAAATTGACTTATCCGTCGCTGCTGGGATTGGAAGGCTCTCGCCGCTGGGCAAACCAGTTGGTCGAGGAAGCTTGCAATGCTATCGCGCCGCTTGGGTCTGCCGCCAGCAACTTGATTGACGTCGCGAAGTTTGTCGTTGATAGGAGCAATTAGATCACGATGCCAAAACTATTGGAACAAATCAATTCCGCGCACGAGCTGCACAAGATGAGTCTTGGCGACTTGAAGCAGGTTGGTGAAGAAATCCGTGAAGTCCTGTGTGGGTTGCTCAGCATCCGAACGGCTCACTTTGCCTCGAACTTGGGCGTAGTTGAACTCTGCCTGGCGATGCACAGTGTCTTTGACTTTCGCCACGATCGGCTGATCTGGGACACCGGACATCAGATCTATCCGCACAAGTTGATCACCGGTCGCTACAAAGATTTTGCTTCGATCCGCACTCGTGGCGGCATGATGGGCTACCCAAATCCAGAAGAGAGCGAATACGATTTGTTCATGACCGGCCACGCCGGCTGTAGCGTCTCGACGGCGCTGGGTCTCAAGAGTGGCGACGACTTGATGGGCCAGTCTGGTCGCAAGAGCGTCGCAGTTATCGGTGACGGTGCGTTCCCATCGGGTATCGTTTTCGAAGCCATGAACAACGCGGGCGAATTGGCTAAAGACCTGCTCATCGTCTTAAACGATAACAAGATGAGCATCTGTCCGCGGGTGGGCTCTGTCGCGCGCTATCTCGATCGTCTCCGTACCAATCCGTTCTATAGCGGACTGAAGAGCGAAGTGACGCGGATGCTCAATTGCCTGCCAGTCTTCGGAGACCCTGCCGAACGCCTGTTGGCTCAAATCAAAGAGGGAGTTAAAGCCGGCCTTCACGGTGGCATGCTGTTCGAGGAACTTGGCATCCGTTACATCGGACCCATCGACGGACACGATCTCGGTTTGCTCCGCAAGTATTTTCAAATGGTTAAGGATCAAAAGGGTCCGATCCTGTTGCACGTCGTCACCGAGAAGGGGCACGGCTATCAACCGGCTGCCAAAGATCCTGTCTTCTTCCATACACCGCCGGCTTTCTCCGATGAAGGTGGCCAGCCCAAGATGCTCGGCGGTGGCGGTTCACCGGCGTACACTAATTTCGCTCGCGATGCGATCGGCAGCGCTATGCGCCGCGACGAGCGCGTGACGATCATGACCGCCGCGATGTGCCAAGGGAATAAACTGGAACCGGTTCGCGACGAGTTCCCGGATCGCTTCTTCGATGTCGGCATCTGCGAATCGCACGCGGTCGCTTTCGCGGCCGGTCACGCCAAAGTTGGTTTGCGTCCCATCGTGTGTATCTACAGCACCTTCATGCAACGCAGCTACGATCAGATCTTCCAAGAGGTCGCGCTGCAAAACTTGCCGGTTATCTTGATGATGGACCGTGGCGGTTTAGCTGGTCCCGATGGACCAACACATCACGGCGTATTTGATATCGGTTACATGCGCGTCTTCCCGAACATTACCTTCATGGCGCCCGGCGACGGACCCGAACTGCAAGCCATGCTCGACTTTGCGGTCGCTCATGACGGACCAATCGCCATGCGTTATCCCAAAGCCTCGGCACCGAATCTCGGTTTGTCCGAACAACCGATTGCATACGGCAAAGGTCAGATCGTGCGCTGGGGCAATGACGGCGCGATCCTCGCACTGGGCCCGATGCTTGAGACCGCACTGAAAGCTGCCGACCAATTGGCTGGAGAAGGCCTAGAAGTCGCCGTCATTAATCCCCGCTTCATCAAACCGCTCGACGAAGAATTGATGGCCAAAGTCTTTGCTGAGTGCCGCTTTGTAATCACCGCCGAAGAAGCCGCACTCAGCGGTGGCTTTGGCAGCGCCGTGGCGGAGCTAGCCGTAGATCGCGGCTGGGACACTCGCAACCTCCGCCGCCTCGGCATTCCCGACCGTTTCATCGAGCACGGCGAACGCGACGAACTGCTAGCCGACCTCGGCATGAGCGTCAGCGGCATGGTGCAGACCTGCCATGAACTGGCTGCGAAAACAGCGGCTCAGCAAGTTATTGGCTAACAAGGTATTGGCTGAAATGTAGCTAGCGGTCAAAGTAGTGCATGGTCGCATCCGGCAGATACGACCCACGGCCTCCTGCAAGCAAGTGATAAATCCTCGCGTCTGCGAGTGATTCGGCGACGAAATGGACACCGCTAAAGTCATGATGGCGGCTATGGTCACCGGGGATTGCGACGGTGCATGCGCCAGCGGACATGCCGGCTTTCGAGCCATGCTGGCTATCTTCAAAAACCAACAGCTCGTGAGGCAGCACGCCGAGTCTGCTGGCCGCACCAAGATAAATGTCGGGATGCGGCTTGCCCTGGGTGACATGTTCGGCAGTAATCACAAAGTCGACTCTGTCCAAGACCGCAACACCGGCCAGCACTTGGCGCGCAAATCGCAAAGAGCTGCTCGTGGCGACGCAACGTGGAACTTTGTTCGCATCAAGCGCGTCGAGTAACTCGAGTAGTCCCTTCAGTGGCCGCAAGCGATGCGGCAGCATGCCGGCAAACACTTCGTCGCATTCGCTGGTAAGCGTGGCCACGGAATCGGGCAGATTCTCCGTGGCAATCATCAGCTCAAAAGCTTTCGGCCCTGGCAAACCCATCATGCCACGCCGCAGAGAATCGGTGAACTCGCGCCCCCGCCGCTGGAGAAGCGTCTGGCCGACTTCGTAATAGAGCTCTTCGGTGTTGACCATCAAGCCATCCATGTCGAACGCGACTGCCTTGAGCTTGTGCGGCCAGCGGTGCGCGAGCGTTTCATCCGCGAAAGTCATTTGGTGCTCATTTTGTGGCTGGGGTTTTGGGAAGCGTGGTGCTGAGCGTCATGGTTTTGGGTTCGGCTGACTCAAGCCTAAATCCAACTTGACCTTCCGCGTCTGCGGATTTCAAAATCCATTGCGGATGCTGAAGCACCAGTGATTCTGCTCTACCAATAGGCAGGCCAGTCAAGGTGACTTTGCCATTAACGACTTTCCCTTGATAAGGAAGTTTTCTGTCTTTCTCGCGCACTGGGCGCGATTGTTCAGCAACGGGTAGTAGTTGCCGCTCTACCAGTTGCAGCGAGCGAAATCGTTGTCCAAGCAGGGTTGAGCCCCCTTTGAGGTAGAGCTGATTCGGCCAGCTTGAGACTTCGCCATCGTTCAGTGGCGAGCCATCAGGCTGCATTACGGTAAGCTCGAGCGAACCTGTTTGTTCCATTTCGAGTGACAGATCGATTTGCGGTTTGTCTTTGTCGAGCTGAAAGAGCTGCCCCATAATAAAGTGGCCTTGGGCCTCCGGAATATTGGTGGACGCAAGCCAGCCATCGCAGATTCCAATCATCTGTAGTTCGCCACCGCGCGGGATCGATGCCAACTCAAAAGTTCCGTCCTCATCGATGGTTGTCCAGTCGTGCCATGTTAACGACGGATCTATTTTCGCGTAACTGTTTTCAGCAGGTTTCGGTGCGGATGTGGCGATGACATAACCGTTCTTGACAGGGCGCTGCACATTATCCGCAAGTACGCCACGAATCTTGGTGCCGGGTAACAATTTTACATTTCGAATCTTGACGTCTTGATCCGGCTGAACACGCAGTGGCAGCACACCGCTGAACAGGGTCGGGCCGTCCACTTGCGGCTTGACGATCATGGTTTGCCACGCGCCGTCGCTGGCGGAGCGGGTGCGACGGCCGCCTTGGCCATCATCGGCCCAATAGCTAGGCGACAGTGGCCCCGCCATCATGACGGCAAATTCTGGAACTGGTTTTCCACTCGGATCGATCGCTGAAAGTTGCACTTCACAACCTGCTTTCATGGTCACTTTCGCGGCTTCAGGCCCAAGATTGAAGTGGACAACTTGCTGCACGAAATCCGTGTGTTGAACCTGAAAAGTCACCAAGTTGGTCGTGAGCGGATCGGTGGCCGAGCCGATGTGGACCGGATACTTGATCACGGCATGTCCCGCTTCGTTGCTCACAACGGTTTTTGGCGGGCCGATCAATGCTTCATTCCAGTAACCGTGACCGCCGCCTTCTGCACCGCGCATCGCATACGGATGAACGGTTGCACTGGAGATAGGTTGGTCTTGTTCGTCTACAACTTGAACAACCAATTCAGCCATCTTGGTGAAGTCGATTTCAGACTGCGCCAAGGCACCGAGGTTGGCTTGCAGAATCAACAGGAAGAAGAGAATGGGTTTCATCTTTTTCACTCCTTTTTATACCGGCGCAGCAACTCGGCCACGCTTCAAAAAATCACAGCCGCGAAGGGATAGTATTCAACCCGGATTATTCATGACGCGTAGCTACGTTCGCCAGAACGTGGTGAACCGCTTTGAGTTACAGCCACGTTCTGGCGAACGTAGCTACGACAGTCTGTTTTTTCAAATTTCGACGTAACTCGTCGCGTGATATTCGTTTACGTAAAAAATTGATCAGGACTATGAATAATCCGGGTTAAAGCGGAAAAGAATGCGACGCGAATTGGGATCATCTTGGAGCAGAGATAGCTCTGGGCACTTTTTAAGGCTCGACTCGCTCCGTATAATCTCGCCCTACTACCACTCTAGGTAGCCCGCCAATATTGTGCACATGCATTCAATCTGTCGAATTGTAGGCCGCGATGAAGATTCACGAGTATCAAGCGAAAGATCTCTTTCGCAAAGCATCGGTTCCCGTTCTCGAAGGCCATGTGGCTCGGTCAGCGGATGAAGCCGCAGCAGCCTTCAAAACGCTTGGTATACCATTAGCGGTTGTTAAGGCACAGATCCATGCGGGTGGTCGCGGCAAAGGCACGATTATTGGCAACACGGCTCAGCGTGGCGTGCAACTTGTTCGCTCGGCAGAAGAAGCGGCCACGGCTGCCAAGAATCTCATCGGCCATCGGCTCGAAACGATCCAAACGGGCAGCGCAGGCAACCTGGTAAATCAGGTCTTTGTTGAAGCCGGCTGCGATATTGACCGCGAACTGTACCTCGGCATTGTCTTAGACCGAGCTCTCTCGATGCCGGTTTTGATGGTCAGCAGCGAAGGCGGAGTTGAGATCGAGAAGGTCGCACATGATACGCCCGAAAAGATCTTTCGCGAGCATTTCCATCCAGCGATTGGTTTGGAGAGTTTCCAGGTTCGCAAGCTTTGCAAAAAACTTGGCATTAAAGGCGCGACCGCGCGCAGCGCTGAGAAATTCATGAAGCAGGTTTGCCGTTTCTATGTTGATTACGATTGTGCGATGGCTGAAATCAACCCACTGGTCATCACTAAAGCTGGCGAAATGATCGCCCTGGATGCGAAGATCACATTCGATGACAACGCCATGTTCCGCCACCCAGATCTCAAGCCACTTCGAGATTTGAATGAAGAGGAACCAGCGGAAGTACGGGCTGGCAATGCGGGGTTGTCGTACGTCAAACTCGAAGGCACGATCGGTTGCTTGGTGAACGGTGCTGGATTGGCAATGTCCACAATGGACATCATCAAGTATCACGGTGGCCAACCAGCAAACTTCCTTGACGTTGGTGGCGGTGCGACGACCGATCAAGTGGTCGAAGCGATGCGCATCATCCTGTCCGACCCTAATGTCAAAGGGATTCTTGTCAACATTTTTGGTGGCATCGCGCGCTGCACTACGATTGCAACCGCGTTGATCGAAGCTTCGAAGCAAGTTGGAATTACCATTCCGCTGGTCGTTCGCTTGGAGGGTACGGAGGTTCAAGAAGGTAAGAAAATGTTGGCCGAAAGCGGCTTGGCCATTATCGCTGCCGATGACCTGACCGACGCAGCCAAGAAGATTGTCGCCGCTGTGGCTGGCGCTTAGTCAATCCGGTTTTAGCAGTTACTTTCCGCGCTAGCCCATATAGCTAGTCTCGGTTTTAAAAGGGGTCTGACCCTTTAGGATTCACGAAAACTTTGTCGGTTTGGTAAGGGTCAGACTCCTTTTCAAACAGTGTCTGTCAAAAATGATTGAAAAACATGAGCATTCTGATTAACAAAGATACGCGAGTCATCTGCCAAGGGATTACTGGAAACGCCGGCATGTTTCATACGCGAGGATGTGCGGCCTATGGTACCAACATGGTCGGTGGCGTGACGCCCGGTAAGTCCGGCGAAAACGTTGATGGCATTCCCGTTTTCGACACCGTGGAAGAAGCGGTACAGCAGACAGGTGCAAATGCCACGATGATCTTCGTGCCGCCTCCGTTTGCCGCGGATGCAATCAACGAGGCCATCGACGCGGGTATCCAAGTCATCGCTGCCATTACCGAAGGTGTTCCGGTTCTCGATATGGTTGAAGTTTACAGGCGAGTGCGTGCCAGCGGTTCAGTGCTGATCGGCCCGAACTGCCCAGGCTTAATTACACCGGGCGAATGCAAGATCGGCATTATGCCTGGCTACATTCACAAGCCAGGTAAGATCGGCATTATCAGTCGCAGCGGTACGTTGACCTACGAAGCCGTTTGGCAAACCACGGGCATCGGGCTCGGTCAATCGACGTGTGTCGGCATCGGCGGCGACCCGATCGTCGGCACTTCGTATATTGACTTGCTCAAACTCTATCAAGAGGACGATCAAACCGAAGCGATCCTGGTGATCGGCGAAATCGGTGGCGATGCTGAAGAGCAAGCAGCCGCCTTTGTTAAGGCACATGTTACCAAGCCCGTCGCAGCCTTTATTGCGGGCGCGACTGCACCCACTGGCAAGCGCATGGGCCACGCTGGTGCCATCATTTCGGGTGGCAAAGGAACCGCCGCTGAAAAACAAGCGGCTCTCGAAGCTGCCGGTATCGTTGTCGCTCCATCGCCTGCCGATATGGGTAAGGCTGTCGTGGAAGCCATTCGCCGACGCAAATAATTCTTGATTTTCTAATGTAGAACGATTGTCCTCAATCGTTTCCGAAATCTCACTGGCTCGCTTCAGCGTTTTCATCCGTTGGAGGTTTGCGCGTTGACTTCGGGCCGTGCCCTTCGGCAGAACGGTTGGGGACAACGTTGGGGACAACCGTTCTACACTTTTTGTCGCCCTGAAGTGCCGAATTTCTCACCGCACTTGCGGTCTCTCGAAGTGGCCCTAAACTAGGAAACGGTTCGCGCAACTTAGGCCGCGTTTCTCAACGCTGGGGTTGTAGTGCGTTCGAGCCGTTTCGACTGTGGGGAGACACGCGGAGAGGATTGGCCGTGACAGGGAAGAACTTCATACCACCCGACGGAGAGTCGCCAGCGTTTCACGCCGTCGTGGCTGCCACAACGAAACGCAAATCAGCGAAGAAAAAGTGGCGTTTCTGTCAACATGATCGTCGAGCTGTCGAAGATCTTGCAAGTCGCTGCAACGTGTCGCCCGTGGTTGCGCAATTACTGCTGCAACGCGAAGTCACCGAGACTTCCGCTGTGCAGAGCTTTCTGGAGTCCAAGTTGACCAGCTTGCGTCCGCCCGACGAGTTGCCGGGATTGACTGCGGCTTGCGAACGGATCATGCGCGGTGTGCGCGAGCGCGAAGAAATCGTCATCTATGGCGACTATGATGCGGATGGAATGACGGCGACGTCGATACTTTACTTATGTCTCAAACAGATCGGCGCGAATGTCAGTTATCATTTGCCGAACCGCATGGAAGAGGGATATGGCTTGCATGTCGAGTCGATCGAAAAACTGGCCGCTCGTGGCAAGCAATTAGTGATCACGGTTGATTGTGGCGTGGCCAGTTTGGAGCCCGCACGGCGTGCGCAAGAATTGGGTTTATCGCTGATCATCACTGACCATCATCGCATCGGTGACGAATTGCCTTGTGCCGAAGCGATTGTGCATCCGGCTCTGCCTGGCCACAACTATCCGTTCACCGGGTTGTGCGGCGCGGGAGTCGCTTTCAAGCTTGCGTGGGCTCTTTGTCAGCAGCATTGCGGTTCCCCGCGCGTGACAGAGAACTTGCGAGATTTTTTGATGCAAGCTGTTGGGCTGGCGGCGATTGGAACGGTCGCTGACGTTGTGCCATTGGTCGATGAAAATCGCGTGATCGTGCGCAATGGACTAAAGAGCCTTAAACGCAACCCGTCGCTAGGCTTGCAGAAGCTGATGGACGTCACCAAACTCACTGAGAAACGTGAACTCTCTTCCGAGGATATTGCCTTCATGCTCGCACCGCGGTTGAACGCGGCAGGTCGCCTTGGCCAGGCACAATTGGGCGTTGAACTGCTGGTGACCGAAGACGAAGCCCGTGCGACAGCGTTGGTAGATTACATCCAAGAACTGAACAGCAATCGCGACACGCTCGAACGCAGCATTCACATCTCTGCGATGAAGCAAGCCAAGGAAGTGCACTCACCGGAGGAGGACCCCGCTCTGGTGCTTGCGTCTCCCAATTGGCATCCAGGAATCATTGGCATCGTCGCCGGCAAGTTGGCAGAGAAATTTCACAAGCCCGTAGTGCTCATTGCGCTCGACAAATTTGGAGCGAAGGCCAGCACGGGTTCAGCGCGCAGCCCCAATGGCGTCAACTTGCATCAAGCTTTTCAAGAATGTATGCAATGGCTGGTAGGAGGCGGCGGACATGCAGCAGCCGCCGGGCTGCGCATCGAAGAAAAGAATGTGGCGGCCTTTCGAGCGGCGTTTTGTGAAGCGGTAGCTGAGCAGACTGCGCTGATCGATACCGAAGGTGAATTTAGTATCGATGCCGAGGCTGCGATCGCGCATCTAGATTTGGCCACCATGACGCAGCTCGAACTGCTCGCGCCGTTCGGAATGGGCAACCCGCGACCGCTGTTCTGTGCAACCGGCGTGACCGTCTCGCTGCCCAAACTGCTTGGTACTAGCGGCAAGCACCTGAGCGTTCAACTGTCGCAACACGGCAAACAGATGCGGGCGATTGCCTTTGGAAATGCGGAAGAATGGATGCCGCAATTCGAGCATCTGACAACTCCGATCGACGTCGTTTTCCGACCGGTCGTCAACGAGTTCCGCGGGTTTCGCAAGGTCGAAATGCAATTGATCGACTGGCGCGAGCAGGACTCCTTCGTCCCCCGTCCGCACATGCTGGACTAGTGCTTTGTCCAACTCTCAATATGGGTGGCAGGGTTTTAGGCTTTGCCTAAAAAGGGGTCTGACCCTCTAGACCCCTTCAGAGGGTCAGACCCCTATTGAGTCAATGCCTGGTGTAGAACGATTGTCGCCATCGTTTTTCGGAGCATTTGGGGCCATTACTCTCCTCTCTCAAATCTCAGATCTCAAATCTCAGATCTCAGATCTCAAGGCTCAGATCTCAGATCTTAAATCTCAGATCTCAGAACTTAAATCTCAGATCCTTCCTTTGAAATTTTTGATCCAGTAAGACTTTCTTGGCAAGTGACTTGTTTTGGTTTGCCAATTGCGGTGTCGTGTGACCATAATTGGCTGTGTTAGCGTCCCGCCAAAATCCTCTCCACAGTTTGTAAAAGGTCTATCCATGCGAAGAGCACTTCGTTTGCTGCTGATCCTCTCCGTAGTGAGTCCACTCGGCCAAGCGCTCCAGTCACACGTACTAGCGGCTGAACCGCAATTCGAACGCCTGCAATTGAGCAGCGATTTCTATGCCGAGGGCGGCACATTCGGTGACTACAACGGTGACGGCAAAGGCGATGTGGCTGTGGGGCCATTCATTTACTGGGGCCCAGGCTTTGAGAAAAAGTCTCGATATTACGAAGGGCCAGCCATTGATCCCATCGGTTACTCTGAAAATTTCTTGATGTATTCGGATGATGTTGATGCGGACGGCAGGCGGGATATCTTGGTGCTTGGATTTCCAGGTAAAGAGAGTTGGTGGTATCAAAATCCAGGCCATAACAAAGCCGATTCGGGGCTGTGGAAACGGTACACGATGCTCGATTCCGTTGACAACGAATCGCCGCTGATTGCCGACATCGATGGCGACAAAGTACTGGATTTGATTTGCAGTAGCAAAGGTTGCTACGGTTTCGCATCGCATGCGGGCCGCCCGGCAATGGAGGCTTGGCCGTTTCGAAATGTGTCTCCTAATAACGGCTATCAACGATTCACGCACGGAATTGGCATCGGCGACGTGGATAACGACGGCTTGGTCGACCTGCTTGAGAAGGACGGCTGGTGGAAGAATCCAGGGAAACAGGCCCCCGCCGACAAGTTATGGGACTTCAAGCCGCACGCATTTTCCGCTGGTGGTGGATCGCAGATGTACGCTCTTGATCTTGATGGTGATGGCAAGAACGAAGTGCTGACCGGTCTGGCGGCACATGGTTTTGGCTTGTCCTATTACAAAGCCACAAATGCGGAAGCGACTCAGTTCGAACGCGTGGACATTATGACCAACAAGGCGGACACGAGCCCTGTGGGCATCGCCGTCAGTCAGCTGCATGCCGTTGCGCTCGGTGACATGAACGGAGATGGCTTGACGGATATTGTGACCGGCAAACGCTGGTGGGCTCACGGCTACCATGACGACGGCCACTCGCAACCGGCCACGCTGCTGTGGTTGGAAGCTAAACGTTCGGCGGGTCGCGTTCAATTCATTCCGCATGTGATCGACAATAGCAGCGGCGTGGGCACTCAGATTACCGTCGGCGATGTGAATGGTGACGGCTTGCAAGATATTGTTTCGGGTACCAAACGCGGCGCCCATGTTTTCTTGCAACGGCCGGCTAGTTTGGCGGCGGATAAATTTCTCGTTCCCGGCTTAGCCGCACAAGATCCATTTCAGCAGCGTCCCGCTATGGGCTCAGTTGCCATCAACGATCCGCTTGGCGGCAGTCGGCCGGCTAGGGGCGACAAGCCACTGAACTTTGATTTCGAAGCGGGGAATTTGAATGACTGGGAAGTTCGCGGTCCGATGTCCAAAGCATTACTAACGGCTGCACCGGAAAGTGTTGGGGCAGTCACTGGTGCGGCGGGTAAACACATCGTAAACACCGGCGATAACAAGGCTGTCGGCGAATTGATCAGCCGCCCGTTCAAACTGACTGCAGGCTATGCGAGCCTACTCATCGGTGGTAGCGAAAATGCTGAAACTCGCGTGGAACTTGTCTCGGAGCGCTCCGGACAAGTGCTCGCCGCTACCAGCGGCGGCGGCAAAGATGAATTGCATCGCGCCACATTGGACGTCAGCGGCTGGAAAGGCGAAATGGTTCGACTGCGTTTAGTCGATCATGCGGACGACGCTCACTTGATGTTTGATGAATTCCGATTGCACGAGAAGCCACTGGCTGACAAGTAAATGGTACGGGCTCTGGTGTGAGTGTCTGGGAGGCTGTGGCCGAGTACGCGAAGCCAGAGTTCGCCCAAGGAGGGGCTAACAGATGACTTCACAATCTAAGCTAGGCCAACGGACTCGATATATTCCAATCCGATTCAGTGTTTGCCAGCTGATCGGAGTGATTAGCATCTGCGCAATCTGGATCGGCTATGAAGTCCTGAAGGTGGATTCTACGCATTACGAAGAAGAATGCCCGCTACCAAAATTTCTTACGAAAAACTGCGCCACTGATGTTGCTGAAAGCTTTGTCAAAATCGCCGGGGATTCCATCCGAGCCGTCCAATCCCAGCCACACTATAGGGTCGCATCCGGCAGATGCGACCCACCGTCCCCTACCGCCCGCTCAAGCCGGCAGCCGTGCGGATCATTTGCACACACTCGCGGCGGCTCTCGTCGGTTGCAAGCAATTCGGCGGTCTCGATCAGACCGCTCCACGAGGACGAACCTTTGTGTGCACTGTTTCGGAGCAGCATGGCGAACTGCGCGACCGACGCGGCCCACTTGAAATCCTGATCAACTTCAGCAAACGGTTTGCCGGAGTCATCTAAGGGGAATGTCAACAACTTGCTGGTATCGCCTTCCGGTTGCTTGTAACGTAGGCTGACGGTGAGCAATTCGTTGTTGGTTTCGTCGTTCGGCTTGGCTGTTTGTTCGGCGATGACGTCTGTCTTGCGTTTCTGATAGCGCAGACCTTCCGCAGGTTGAACTTTGGCGGCGCCGATTGGTTCGATCTCGTACAGAGCCGTCACGCGGTGACCAGCCCCGATCTCGCCTGCGTCTTTTTTGTCATTGGCGAAATCTTGGTTCTCAAGCTTGCGGTTTTCGTAACCGATCAAGCGGTACGAAGCGACTCGCTCGGGATTGAATTCAACTTGGATCTTCACATCCTTGGCGACAGTCATCAGATTGCCTGCGAGTTGCTTGACCATCTGCCGCTGAGCTTCACGGCGCGAGTCGACGAAGCCGTAGACTCCGTTGCCTTTGTTAGAAATCTGCTCCATCATCGCGTCGTTCGTGTTGCCCATGCCGTAACCGAGCACTGTTAAAAACACTTTGCTCTTGGCATTTTCGACGACCAGATTGACCAGCCCCTCGGTGCTGGTGGTGCCGACGTTGAAGTCGCCATCGGTACAAAGGATGACACGATTTACGCCGCCAGGCACAAAGTGATCGCGGGCGATTTCGTAGGCGAGCTGAATGCCTTGTCCGCCATTGGTTGAACCGCCTGCGCTCAAGCGATCGAGAGCACCGAGAATGACATCTTGTTTGTCGCCTCGAGTGCTTTCGAGCACACAACCCGCGGCACCAGCGTAGACGACCATTGCGACTCGATCGTTCTCGCCCAGCTGTTGAATCAGCATCCGCATCGATTCTTTGACGAGTGGCAGTTTATTGGGTTCGTCCATCGATCCGGAGACGTCCAGTAGAAACACAATATTCGCTTTCGGCCTTTCGCTGACATCCATCTTCTTGGCTTGGAGAGCGATGCGAACCAGTTTGTGATCGGTCCGCCAAGGGCAAGTGGCTACCGCCAAGTTGGCTGCAAAAGGATCCTCACCGTGAGGCCCGGCGTATTCGTATTCAAAGTAGTTAATGAACTCTTCGACGCGCACGGCATTTGCGGGCGGCAGCGTTCGCGATTGCATGAGGAACTGTCGAGTTTTTACATAGGAAGCCGTATCGACATCGATCGAAAAGGTCGTCAGCGGATCGCTTTCCACGAACTTGAAGGGGTTTTCGTAGATCGGTGCGTAGCGGTCGCTGCTGGCTTCTCTTGCAACGCTCAACCTGCGGCCTGTTGCACGCAAAGACTCAGCTTCCGATGCATACTCGCCAGCTGGAAAATATTGCACATCGTCGTGGAGGTAGTAGGGTGAAGAAGTTGGTTCCGCTGGCGATGCCGCAGCCAAAGCTACACCGCCTTCATTACGTGCCAAACTTGGATTTCTCGCAGGTCTGGAGCGGCCACTCATGCCACCCATGCCACCCATGCCCATGCCACCAGCGCCCATGCCACCTAAACCCTCGGCACTTTTGCCACC
>JANLQO010000609.1:0-9109 GCA_031367855.1 Planctomycetia bacterium
GTCTATGATCGCAGCGCAAAGTAGTTGGGCCTATCGCAGTGGAAATTACCGGTTCGCTACTGAACCAGTATGGTTGCCTTTGCAGCAAAGCGTCTGAAGATGTCTTTCAGTGTGGCTTCGTCGGCGGCGTGTGCGTGCTCGCCATTCCCGGCTGCTGCAACTTGCTGCATATGATTTTGATCGCCATCTGGACCGAAGGTGATCGCATAAACAACTACCTTCTGTGCGGCAGCGGCAGTTGCTGCCGCTATGGCATCACCCGCAGTCGGATATCCGTCAGTCAATACGATCATTACCTTGTCAGATAAGCGTCTGCTTCTGACGCTGGTAAGCTCCTGCGTACCCAGCAGAATACCCGAAGCAATCTCTGTATTGCCATTCCAAACGCTGTTCGAGAGCGTATTGATCGTTGAATCCGCTGCGCTAATATTAGTAGACAGCTGCATATCGATCGTTGCGTTGGGCATGCGCCCGCACAATCCGGGCATAATGCTATTCAGATCGCTTCCAAAAGTCACAATACTCACTTGTTCATCCGAGGTGTTGCTGTTCAATACACCCGTGAAAACTTTGACTGCTGAGTCAAGCGAGGCCCAACGTGAATTCGATGGCGGGGCTTTACAGAATCGACGATCATTGATTGACATCCCTGACTCGGTGGAAGTCACTGTGAACTTCATACTGGTAGATCGATCCAGCACCAGGCAAATGTCTACATTCACAAAGGATGCGGTCGCAGATACCTGCGGAGAAAAGGTTTGATTGCTTACCAGCCGACTAAAAAATAGAGGTACCGCGCCATCAGGATTGGCTGAATTGCGGGCTGCACTCACGCGCACAGCGTTTGGCGGAAATCCGTTGGTGTCAAATGCGAATGCCCCACTCAGACCTGCCACCGCGCGACCAAAGTCGAAATCACTCGAATTTAATCGGAGTGGTTTACCAGCGACAGTGAATTGTTCCGCAACTTCTTTGCCTTTTGCGATTGCCTGAGATTCGTTCTCGAAGCTCGATAAATTATCCGCCGCAATTCTGGCTACATTGTCCGAGGCAAGCCGCATTTCGGATTGCACCAGCTGCATGTACGCCATGTCGACGGAGAACCCCAGCATAACTAACATTACCGGGAGAACCATTACAAACAGCGTTAGTATCGCGGCTCTACGAGTGTTCCGAGCCAACTTTCCGTTCAAGCAGATCATGGTGATTGCCCCTACCAAAGCCATTTTTGCGCGTTGAGTCACAAGAAAAGAAAAAAGCGGGTCAATCCGATCCCTCCGACCATTTGTGTTCAGCGCGTAGGGGCAATTACGTCTAAACCAAGTCCCTCGAGGAACAATTCCCGTCTCAATTTCAAGCCTACGTCACAAAATGTCGGCGAGCGTCAGGAATTCCTACATAAAGCGCTAGAACTTTTGCCAGACTAGATTTTAAACGTAGGGCGGCACGCTAAGCTGGTGGCACGGGTGGCACGCTCAGAGCGAAGCGATGGGCGTGGCAGCGCTTGCGCAGTGGCAAAGTTGGTTGGCACTTCAGCACGCCCTTCGTGCCTCAGGGCGTGCCACCCAACTTCAGGGCATGCCACCCCAAACACCCCCCCCGTAGTTTCATCTTATTGTTCCCAGCGTTTGAATTGTTCCAGGTAGGCGACTACCTTCGGACGGTTCTTTTCAAAATAACCGAGCATTACAATCAGGCTTATGCCAGTCGCGATTCCAAAAGCCCACCAGGGCCAAACTTGGCTGATAGCTTGCTGAGCATGCCATACCATGGCTAACAAGGCGATCATTGTGAATGCCAGTCCACAGTAAAGGAACGCACGGACGCGCATGACGATCCCCGCGGCAACGCCCGCGAGCGCTAGTACCAGCAGCAGCATGGGCTGCCAAAGCTGGCCTTCAAAGGCTTTCAAAAACACTTCGGCTGTACTGCTCAGATATGCCATCAAGACGGCCAAATAGCGAGTGGCAACGACAACGCTGGCGGCTAGGCGTGTTCGATTGAATTCGACAAACAACAGCGCTGCCAGCGATGGAGGGAGTATCCAAAACTGCGGGTGCTCTGTGAATTGCAGGCTGGGATTGCTTTGCAAGAAAGCCCAAAAGGAAAACAGAACCAGCCCCGCTGCCAACGCACGCAGCCCAAGCGACGCGCGCAGCCAACCCTGGATTCCATATATCAAGGAGGCAGTAAGCAGCAGAAACGAGTACCGCCCCCAATCACTCCAAAGCCACTCGGATCCCTCCGCATGGAACCACCACACACCCACCAACGGAATGATGGGTAAGAGCAGACTACTGCGACCAACGGGATCGGCGATGATCCGCTGATTCAGACGCTGCAGCCACTCGCCAATTCCCGCGCTGATCATCGCGATCGCAAATACGACCAGTGGCCACCACTTCACAAAAATGCCACTAAACAAATCTGGATAATGGTAATAGCATCCGCCACAAAGTAGCGCCAAGCTCACTTCCGCTAGATATACGGCAGCCTTCCGCGTTGTTTCCGTTGCCAAGCGATCCGTGCTAAACGGTCGTGCCGCGAACTGCAGCAGCCTCGCCACGACTGCGGCCCAAGCCACTAGCGTCATCCATTTCGTCCCATTAGACGCGTTGGCTGCAACTGCGTTCCAGACCTTGCCCGCTTGACCGCCGAGCATGATCACGCCAATGGTCACGCCGATCCCAAACGCAGCCCAGCCAATGTGCATCAGCGGGGTTTCCCAGCTCTCTTTGCTCCGCACTAATTGAGCCAACACTGGATAGAGGATGCCTAGCAGGACGAATGCGGTAAACGCGCGATGAACAAACAGCCACGCACCTTCGACGCCCGTCACTGACCAAGCGCTCGGCAAGTCGGCCCACCAGAGCAATACCAACGTAGATGAAATGAGCGATAGACCGACGTAACGAAAGCCACTCATGTGTCGCTCAAAGGCGATTGGCAGAATTGTCAGAGCGCCGATAAATGGCAAGATGGTCGCTGCAACTCGCATCGTTCTCTCTTCAAATGACAGCACTAACAGGATGCTTGGCACGAGTGCCAGTAACGACGCGGATGTATGCACCGCTGGCATCCAGCCCAAGGCATGTCGCAGCTTTACAGGTTCGGTGATCGAGCCAAACTTTAGCGTCGAACCGAGCATCGAGGCTTCGCGAACCATCTCCCGCAGCAATCCTGCGACCAGTGCCATCGCACCGAGACCGCTGGCCAACCAAATCAACCACGTATGCATGTGTGGCAAATTTTCGTAGATGCAAAAAAGTGACGACACAACCAGCGCAACGGAAACAAGGTTGAAATAAAAGGCTAACCCGCGTTTCCCCGCATGAAGTTCCCAAAGCCTCGCGCTGGCTAGAACCACTCCGGCCAACGACAAGCCCAGAACCGACCAATACAACACTGAGGGAGTTGCAGCAAATTGATAGTGGATGACGATCCAACAGAAACTCAACATCGCCGAGGCAAGCGGCACAAGTAAACTAACAGACTGATCTACGGACCATGTCAATCGTCTTATGGGTTCGACGTAGCGTTTCGCAGCCAGGGCTCGTTCTCCGAACAACTTCGCCGTGATTGCGACCAAGGCAACCCAAGTCGGTCCCCACAGGATACTCCACACTAGCTGGATTTCATCCCTGCCTGTGTGATGAAATAGCCAAGTTGACATGCCGGCTGCCGCGACAACTGCCGCCACGTGGCCGCGCCAGGTTTGGCCCGAAGCGATGCTGCTCAGCACGATGATCATCGCCAAACAAGTCAGCTCAGCAAAGGGCCAACTGGCATTCGGGTCCTGTGTCGAACTTACGAGCGCGAGCCCAGCTACAAGCGAAGCGAGGACGATCCAAGCGATCTCGCCAACCGTCGACAAGCTCTTGCCGCGAGTTGCCGCGACCCATCGCACAACCAGTCCAATCGAAAGCGAGAACAACCAAAGCGCCATCAGCATTCGGAGCGGCTCGAAGTCGCCGGCCGCGGAATTGCTGCTTGTAGGCACTGCGATCAGCCAATGCGCATAGGCGGTCGCTCCCAGAGGAGACAGCAATCCTAATACAACTGCCAACATTCCAAAGTGAGAGGCGCCGCGTCGGGAATATAAAAACCAGAAAAGCAAAAGGGTCACGACGGCTGATAAAACGATGATTGGGCCACCGAGTCTTTCGACACCAGGTAGCTTGACGATCGGATAGCCGATCACAACGTAAGCGGCTCCCGCGCACAACGCCACAACGGAGAATAGTGCGAACAGCCCAAGAGTCCAGCCCGATTTTTCACTGCGCTGCCAGCGAGCGCCCCTCAGCGATTTATTAAAAAGCTCGCGGTTACCGATCTTGCTCCCGAGTACTTGCTTAAGCCCAACGAAGTTGCGCATCGACGTGAATCCCAGATTCGCCCAAGCTAATCCAGCGATTATCAAGGCGAAACTCTGCAGCCACACGATGACGCTGCCTGGCCAGGCTGGTCCGCCGACCAGGGCCAACGCTGCGACGGAGCCACCTGCAATCGACACCAAAGTGCCACTAGCCGTCGTGACTTGATGCTGTTCACCGTTCCAAACACTGAACAACCAACGCGAGAACCCAAACACCATCGCTGGTCCAAGCGACACAAGCAGCACCGCCAAGTTACTTGACCAACTACCATCTATTGAAAACAACTGCTCAGACAGAGTTCCGGCCATGCAACACGCAATGAAGGTCAATGTGCCACCCATCAGCAGTGCCACCAGCCCGCCGCGTGAAAGTGGCAGCCATCGGAACGCTCGTTCAACTTTTGATTTTGGGACAACCAATTGTTGCCAGGCATGCAGTGATCGGCTTTGCCATCGCTGGCCAGCGAACTGCAACAGCTCGCTAACCATCAGCATCGTTGTGATCGTCCACATCGAAGCGGCCAGTGAATAGGGAGGAGTAAACCAAGCAGCCATCGCAAACGCGACAACGACCGGTAGTAAAGCAGTTGTGTCCAACACGAATAACTGCTGATGCTTCTTTCCAAACCAAGCCGCTGCCACAGCCAAGCCTACTCCACTCAGCAGAACGAGCCCAACTCCCCATGGCCCGAGCGGTCGCAACGCAAAGGATGTACCAGCCAGCTCGAAGTCTGCTCCCAATGAAATTGCAATATTCGGGAATGCAGGGCCCAACAATGATACAAGCAAGCCGATCCAACAGCCTGCAATCAATACCGCAGCAGCCCAAAAGGACTCGGCGCGCAGCCATTCGCTTCGAAGCCGGATTTGGATGGAATCCATGGCAATTTCAAAGGCGATCAACGTTATTGTCATCACCACAACCAGCAGAGCGACAGTGCAGGGCAGGCCCATGTCGATCCACCATGAATATGTATGCCCAACGGCGAAGACCACCGAGCATGTCCAAAGGCAAAGAGCGATCGCAGCAATTTCGCGCCACTCAGTCCTGCGCCAACTCGCGAAAATCCCCAAGCTGGAAACCGGCAAGAACCATCCCATGAAGCTGGCCCAGCGCAGATGATCGGGATTCGACCAAATCGCAACGGCACTCAACACACTCAACACGGCGGCGACACCGCACAGCCAATCGATATTCCACTTTTGCGATGACGCCAATCGATACGACGCCTCGCTTGCCAAAGCTGGCGAGTCTCGCCGAAGGTCGATCATTTTGACAATGGCTGCCAATACCGACCATCCAGCTGCCAGCTTGGCTGTTCCGATGGCCCAGGAACGGGTTGGTCGCAGTTCTCTCAGAAGATCGTCAAGCAAAGGACTGGTTTGGCAAAGCCTAACGGTACCTAGCAGTAATATCGCTTGTCCAACGGGAACGAAACAGCGAATCAGCCAGTTCGATCCGAACCCATGGCAGGCCACAATCCCTATACCCAATATAAGTACACCATAAGTGATCAACAACAACGCCGCCCAATTGCCCCCGTAAGGCGTCTCGCCGATGGGTAAAAGACTCGCAACCAATGTCAGGATCGCTGCAGCACCGATCACCACACCTGCGGCAATCTGCAATTGCTGAAGGACAAAGGCAAGCGGTGCCTGGCGACGACGACCGAAAAATCTCGTGGGTGGCTCAATCAACTTTAAGGAAGCGCGATTGCCGATGGTCGCCGCGATCACCGCCAACAAGCCTACTGCGGTCAGTATCGCGATGCGCCGCAAGCTGATCCAGTCGGTCGCTTGAACCAAGTTAGATTCCGCAAAGGCAGATTCGAGAACCAATGTCGCCGCCGTAAAGAAAGCGATCCCACCGGCCACCAACCCCATTCGCAACTGATAGCTCCAGCCATGGATCAACCACCACAACGCCGCTACCAACAAAAGGACCGAGAGAGTGCTTCGGTTCGCGCCTGTCTGCCAAATCGCTGCAATCAAGCAGGCTGAGCAGATTGAGGCTACGAACCAAGCTGACACGCGGAACCAACTGTTGCTTAGGCTTGGACTTTGGCTCGGCGTTACTCTCAATGACTCGATCTTGCTGACACCCCATGAACTCGCAGACCATCCCCAGGCAGCCCATGTCGCCGCAAAGATTCCCGACGCTACCCACCACCACTGGCCAGCGCCTCCACGGTCCCTTGCTTGTACGAACCAAAATATGCAGGGAACGAGTATCGCGAACAGCGATTGGACCACGATGCCAGCCACACGCCGTTTCCTGCTTGACTGGATGCCCGTAGGTGCCGTCAAGGCGGATTGGCTCATGGCCAGGGCCGACCACATGCTGACCAACAACAGTGGCAGCAACACCCAAGCAGTTTGACCGTACTGAAGCAATTGTCGCTCGCCGAAAAAATTTATCGGCAACAAAGTCAAGCCAGCGATTACGTTCACCGAGGAAGGAATGAGCCACCTTCGCCCAAAGAGTGACTGGCTGGCCGTGATCGCCAGCGCACCGTACACGACGCTGCCAATTCCAATAATCAACATTGCGAATAGGTCGAACGTGAGCGTATCACCCTGCCGTCGCGACAGTAGAATTCCGACTAGGACGGCAAGTGGAATGAGCATCAATCCGATATGCAGAATTCCCTGCGAAGTTGTGCGAAGTTTCCATTGTCGTAGCGTATACTGCCCAGCGCCGTGAACGGCCACCGTTGCCAACAAGAAAACAAGCGACGGAAAAAAGCGGCTGGTGCTTGAAAGCGTGCTCCAAAGACTGATTACCAAACCCACGGAACAAATGACGATCAAGGCCGCACTAATCAGTTCGACCCACCGAATATTCGACTGCTCCATGAACGATTTGAGCAATCCGGCGGTCAGCCTTTGCTGCAGCGGAGCTTGAATCGGTTGAGCCTTAGCTGTTGCGTACTCCCTATCGAGAGCATGGACTTTGGCCTTCTCTACAGCAGGTGTTGCAGTAACAATCGACGCAACCACCGCCGGCTCTTCTTCTACTGCCAAGCCGCTCGCGGAAACCAACACATCGCGGCGAGCCTCGGGGGGCCGCGGGGCCTGCACGCGCATCTGGAGCGATTGAAGGAGTTGTTCTACATTCGCAATCTGCTCGTCGGTCAACCATCGATGAAATTTTGCCAACGCAATGAGACGATTCGCTGCCTCAAGATCCTTGGCGACAGTCGGCAACTGTGGCTCGGGTTCCTGGTGCAGACTCGAACGCGCCGACATCACACTCTCTCGGCAATTGCAACTTTCGCCCAAATACTTACGTTTGCAGGACTCACAGGTCTTGCCAAACAAAGCCCGCAATAATCCGGCCACCAACAGCCATAATCCATGCCCCGTCAGCGACCAAAATAGCAGAAAGAGAGTCAATCCTAAAATAATCGCAATGGTGTTGCTCATGGATTTTTGCTCCTGATAGTAACACCAAGTTTGTAGAGTTGATTAACCCATTGGGGTTTGGGCGGTCAGTTCACCAAGCATAATCTGAATGATCTTCACGGACATCGCTTGGCGAGTCAAACCGCACCGATGGAGGCGAAAAACCCGCTTGATTGCCCTACACTGAGCGGAACGATTTGCATACGATGGAGCGACGCTCCTACGCAACGACAATGCAGTCGGCCTCGTTCATCGCTCAGCCGTCCAGGGAGGCCGTAGGTCTGCCGCTCCGTCGGCGGACAGGTTCACCTGCGTCTTCACTTGAGTAGTGTTGGCAGAGTGGTTTGCTTAGTTCCATCGCTTCGATGGCTTCGCTTGGTGCGATTTCAATCGCTCGAATAGCGGCGGAGCATCCTCGGGCGTTGCACCACGCTTGCCAGCTACAATCTGCCGCGCAGTCCAATCGAGCAACTCCAACCCAAGTTCTCTCACATATAGGTGCGTTCGCGAATGCTACTCCAGAATTCTCAACAATTCAGTCAACACCCCGCAATAGAGCCCTAAATCTCTACCATCACAATTCGGTCATAAATGCGACGCCCATTCGTCCCGTAACACGTGAGGCTCTACATCAAAGACATTCTTGATCGCCTACTAGCCGGCGAGACCGACTATTCCAAGTTACTGCCGGACGTTTGGAAGCTCGACAATCCCCAAGCCGTCCGCGTTTACCGCGAGGAAAGCCGTTACAAATCCGACCGAAAGCAGCTCGACCGCGCCCGCCGAATTATCGCTGCCAAGCAAAAGCGTCCGCAAAAAACCGACCAGCCGAGCTCGAACGCACCTGCTTGTGGTGTACGCTTACGCTCAGATGGTTCAAGGCTAACGCGACTCGGTTTGGCGAAATTCGGCTTCAACCTCGTCCATGGAGGAAAAGTAACCAACAATTTTTGGACCAGATTTCTCGAAGATACTATACATGTACACGCCATCATGACCATCAATTTGAAATACATCAATGGCGACCGGGAATCCGTATCCGAAGTCTCGAATATAGTATGATCTCACGACTGGGGAGGAAACGTCTAGTTGCTTAATAAAGCGCGTGGCCGAATGATGTACTCTCTATAATGAATAAAAAACCCTTCGTAAGCAGCCTGTGGGGAATCGTACTGCCTCAACAATATTCCTTTCCATCCAATTGAATCGCCTATCCAAAATCCACCCCTCATCGGCGATGGTTTGAGTTGCCCCAGTTCAACTCCCAACCACTCTCGAAATACGAATAGTCCATTTTCAGGCAATCCTAATCCTTTACTAAATCCAAAA
>JANLQO010000019.1:0-15696 GCA_031367855.1 Planctomycetia bacterium
TTTAGCGTCTGAGCCCAACAACTGCCCCGCAGTCCGAACGCAGTCCGCGCACAGCCCGCACCGATTGCGTTAATCTGGGAATCGCAGCCAAGATGCAAAGGAATTGGTCAGACTACTCAAAGTTCCCGCGCTCCCACTTGACCTCAGGGCCTTTGCATCTAGGCTGCAATTCCCAGATTGTGGGTTCGCTGGTATTTTTTTATTGTCCGTTTGCCTAACGCTCTGTCCAGATTGGATGTTAGGGTCAGGTGGCACGCCCTTGAGGCTGCCAAGGGCGTTCGAAGCAAGCTCAAATCATACCCTTCGAAGTAAAGAACCCCGGTGGTGGGGGCATGGTGGCTAGCAACAAGGTAGCGTTGAATAATAATAGCTTCGGTTGGCCCACACGCCCTTCGAGTACTCAAGGGCGTGCCACCCTACGCCGTGCCACCCAACGCCATCAGCCCCAAAATCTTATCCGGACGGGGCTCTAGTTCCTGAATTCGGTTGCGAGGCGACACCGTACCTGCCACACTGGTAGGCGTCGAACAAACGTCTTGATCGGAACTAGGACACCGCCGCCATGCCCTCTCCCAGCCCACAACCAAGGCATTTCACTCTCGCTCTTTTTTTCGCTTCGTGGATATTCTCAAGCACCGCAAGTACAGTCTTCGCCGCCGATCCTATTGTTGACAGCGGCCTCAGCAAGTCCGATCGCGCTCAGCAAATGGCTGCGAGGGTGGATGAATTGCTGCAAAAGAAATTGACCGACCTGGGTTGGCAGCCTGCGGGTCGCTGCGATGACGCTAGTTTCCTGCGCCGCGCATGTCTTGACTTGACAGGCACCCCGCCGCTGGGCCGCGACGTTCTCGACTTCATGGACAACACTTCCAAGACCAAGCGTAACGACTTGGTCGCGCGTCTATTGGCCACACCCACCGCCTCGGTCCACTTGGCGAATACTTGGTCCGGCTGGCTGCTGCCCGAAGCGGATAGCCCTGAAGTCCAATTTGGGCGCAACGGTTTGCAAACTTGGCTTCGCAGTCGTTTTGCAGAGAACCTGCGTTACGATCGTTTGGTTTCTGACTTGTTGGTCTCAACCGGCGCGATCGAGAACAGTCCCACGGCATTTTTCGTAGCCCTCGAAAGCAAACCCGAGAAGATCGCGGCCAAAACCGCCCGAGTGTTCATGGGCATTCAACTCGACTGTGCCGAATGCCATAACCACCCTTTCGATGACTGGAAGCAAAAGGACTTCTGGGGCTTTGCCGCTTACTTTTCGCAATTATCAACCAACAACCAGCCGAACATGAACCCGAGCGTATCGGTGGCCGACGTCGCGGTGGGCGATGTCAAGTTGCCCGGAACGGAGGAAATCATTGCGCCCAAGCCGCTGGTGGAAACCGAACAAAAGGGACTCGACACCGGTACCCGTCGTCAAAAGTTAACCCTCTGGCTCACCGCCCGTGAGAATCCCTTCCTGGCGCGCGCCGCTGTTAACCGCGCTTGGGCGATGCTCTTTGGTCGCGGCTTGATTGAGCCGATCGATGACATGCGTTCGGTTGAAATCGCCAGTCATCCAGAAGTCCTCCGCGAGCTGTCCGAGTATTTCGCAGATACCGGTTACGATCTTCGCGGTTTACTTGCGATGTTGGCTAGCACGGAAGCGTACAACCGCGCGACCGTGCATGCCAGCGGCCAACCGCCTGAAGCCAGTTACGCAACCATGACCTGCAAGCCGATGACGTCGACACAACTCGCCGCCAGCATCTCGCAAGTCGCGCGGCAGATCGCTCGAGAAAACGACCCGCAAGCACAGCAAGCCTTGATGACTCAACTCGGCAAACTACGTGGCGAAGCCAGTCATGCCACGCTGGGCATCGTCCAAGCCCTCGTGACTCTCCATGGAACCGCATTCGACGCCGTTTCTCGTGACTCCTCCAGCCGCTTGTTGCAGGCCCTGAATGCTCCGCATATGAACGATACCAAACGACTTCAATGGCTATTTTTGAGCACGCTCAATCGCAACCCCACCCAGCCAGAAGAAGCCGCATTCTCCCAGGTTATCCATGAAGCGCTCGCGAGCGCATCCAACCCTGAGGAGTCGAAGCCAGACGCGTCCAAAACAGAGTCAACGGAAAAGCCTGAAACGCAGCCTCCGGCAACCTGGCAATCCGATCTGCTATGGGCACTTATCAACTCAACTGAGTTCGCGATGACGCCTTAGAGCATTGGGGGAAGCATCACAATCGCAAGCTGGAAGCTTACGCCACTTTACGGCTTCACTAACATCCTGAACCGAACGCGCCAGTTAACTGAGTCCTCAGCGAGAGTGGCCAATACTAACTTTGCGGCCTTTTCCGCTTCGACACTTTTCCCGTCGAGCATTTGGTTTCGAATCAGCCTCCAACGCGCAGCATAGTACAAGTCGCTTGCCACGGGACTATTGGCCGCTAGGCGTCTGGCGATTTCCGTCGACTCGCGCCGCGCCGTTGCGTCCTGCTTCGCTAACAAATGCGAGAGATGCAACTGCACCGCGCCCAGTTTCGCATTTTGTTTGCAAAGCGCTCGCAACCCTGCGAGCGCTTCGCTCACTTTATCGGGCTGCATGCCACGCAATCGCCAGGCTATCGCCTGCGAAGTCAAGCGTGTGCTCTGCGAGAGTGATTGCAGTTGCTCTTCGGTGAACCTAATGTTCGCGGCCCATGCGGGTAATTCATGCGTTGGCCAAGCATCGACGGCGTCGATCATTGCCACCGCGATCGGCTCTACCAATTCCGCAGTCAGCTCGGTTGAACTCCAGCCGCCAGCCGTGTTTTTCGAAACGACTGCGTCGCCACTGCGCGCCGCGAGTAACCAATACACCGCCGTCAACAACTGCCGATCTATCGCCGCGCTGGCAACATTAGCCAGCGTATTAACTTCAGCTTGCAGCCCCATCGTCGCTTTTGCATCGGACCAATTGGGAATGACGGTTGCTGCCACCAATGCAACTTGCACGGTCACTTCGATCGACTTGAATTTTCCATCCGCCAGCGCTTGTTTAACGATTATCAGTTCCGATTCGCGCTTGGTTGGCAACCCCAACACAATTCCGAGCCAAGTGTAAATCGCTTCACGAGCTTTCTCAGGTGCAGCTGCATGCTCTGCCTGCTGGCGATAGACCGGCAGCAAGTCGGCTTGACTGCCGGAAGCCGATAACCAACCATACAACCACTTGGTGGCTTGCTCCGTGGTCGCCGCAGCGGGCCACAGGCGGATATGATCTTGCAGGGTCGCGACATAACGAAGTCGCAACTGCTTGTCCTGCGGATTTGACTTGAGCGCCTGCGAGAGACTCCAAGCCGCTGACAAGTGTCCGGCCGCAGCACCCTCGATCTCGGGTGATTGCTTGGCGACCTCCTCCATCGCATCGGCTGCGGCCAACCAAGCTTGCTGTCGTTGCAGCAATGCTGACGCTTGAGTCGCGAATCGTACCGCGTTGTCATGGCGTCCGGTGGCGAGTTCATTGCGGCTAGTTGATATCAATTTCGCTATGGCCGCCTGTTCATCACCAGCAGCCAACAACTGACGCACTTCGACCGCCACCAACTCGATCGAATTGTTCGAGGTCACTTCAGAGCTGGATACGGAACCCGCCAAAATTGAATCGACGCGGGCCCTCCAGTAATCCCCGTAACGCACTCTGATTGCGTTCGCTCGCGCCAATAATTTGGCGATTTCTGCTTCTTTGTTCTCGGCAGGTAAACGCGACAATTCGCTTAGTGACAAGCGAATCTCGGCCAGTTCCCACTCGGGGCCACCTTCGAGGTCCTTCAGCCGATCGACAAAGGCTCTTGCCTGACTGGCTTGCCCTTGACCGATCAAGGCTTCACTAGCAGTGACTGCAGCACGGATGCGAGCCGATACATCGTCTGCTTCCAGAATCACCGACTGCAACAAAACGATCGCCTCAGCTTCTCGATCCAAGTCCAACCAGGCTGTCGCGCGCGCCACTTCCAAACTGGCCCGTGTCGGCCATTCTTTCGGCGTTCGATCCAACAATCCACCCGCTTCGGCTTCGACATTCGCCGCAGCACCCACGCGATCACGCGAACGACTTTCATAAAGCCTTGCACGAATTAAGAATGCCTCACAGCGCATTAACACCGTATCCAAACGCAATTGCGAAATCTGCTCAGCCGGAGCCTGGCTACGGTCGTTAGCAGACAATTTTGCCGCCATCGGTTGGCGTTGCTTCAGATCATCCTCTAATTTACTCAGGTCCGACAAGATGGTGCGCACCAGCTCTAATACCTTCTCGCGCATGGGTCCGTTCGCCGGTGCAGCCAGCCAGCGCGCCAGCCTGTCCTGCGCCAACAGTAAATCGCAACGAATGGCTTGCCACTCGAGCCACGGTAGGCGTCGATCTTGTGCGCGCTCCTGCTTGTACTCATCAAAAATCTCTTGGCAGCGTTTCCAATGCACGTCGACTGCAGCGTCGGCGCGAAGCGCCGCCTGCGCCTCGCATTCGATCAGTCGCTGCGTCCAGCGGGCATACTCATCGTCACGTTCGCGCACACGATTTCGTTCCGCGAGCGCATACAAAATCGCGCTCTCCGCCAATCCATGCTGGCACATCGCCTGCAATGTCAAATCATTCGCGTCCAGCCCGCCTGCAAGGCCATCGCCATGCAACATCACGCTCAACAAAGCTGCTAAGAGAAGAACAAGCGGCTTGCGATTCATACTTCGTCCATGCTTAGGTTTTAGGAACGTGGCAGCAAGCAAGCAATCCGATCTGCTCAGCGGCCGTATACATTACGATGCCCGCAGCTGTCGCCAGATTCAAACTCCGCACCGGCCCAGGCATCGGAATCGATAATTGCTGATCAACATACTCGCTGCGCAACTTGACCGGCAATCCGCTGGTTTCGCGACCGAAAACTAACGCATCACCGTGAGCGAATTTTGCAGTGTGGTACGATCGTTCCGCAAATTTCGTCATTAACCACATGCGCGCGCCGGGCAGCGCCTCGCGCAGACTCTCCCAATTGTCGACTGCTTCCCATTCCAGATGTTGCCAATAATCCAACCCGGCACGCTTTAGTTGCGAAGCATCCAATCGAAACCCAGCGGGGCGAACAATCCACAGCTTCGCCCCGAGGGCTACACAGGTGCGACCAATGTTGCCCGTATTCTGCGGAATTTCGGGCTGATACAAAACCACATGCAGTGGCGGAGGTTGTCGGCAATTTAAAGGGCTACCGGAAGCGAGCATGAAGTGTTTTTTCGATAAAGTCCGTTCGCGCGGATTATGCTAGAATCTATGGCCACTCGTGGCAGACGCTGCCAGCGTCTGTAGACTTTTTCGCAGTCGATATTTTGCAGTCAATATTTCGCAGTCCAAGTTTCTGGGCGGACGCTGGCAGCGTCGCCCACGGAATCACTCTCCATCAGCTCATCTTATGCCAATTCAAGTCACTTGTCCTGGATGCTTAAAACGATTTACCGTCAACGATAAGTTTGCGGGCAAAAGCGGCCCGTGCCCAAGTTGCCGTAAGGTCATCAAGATTCCGGAAAAGTCCGAAGAAGTTGTGATCCACGCGCCTGAGCAAACGGGACCCAAGGACACGACGGGCAAAAGCGTACTGAAGCCCTTACGTCGCAAAGAAGTCAAACTGAGCATGCCCGTCATGCTCGCCGCCGGCATTTCGACATTCATTGTCTTCGGGCTCGCACTGGGAATTCGCTTTACCGGCGAAGCACCCCCTACGGCATTGCTCGTCGGCGGCGCGATGCTGCTCGCGCCGCCGCTGGTACTGCTGGGGTATTGGTTCTTGCGCGACGACGAACTTGACGGCTACGTGGGTCGCGAACTGATCATTCGCTGTGGCCTCTGCGCGCTGGCTTTTGCCGGTTGTTGGCTGATCTTTGCGTATTTGCCCATGTACTTGTCGGGAGAAACGGCCATTGCCGACGTGCCGGGTAGCTACATGCTTTTCACCCTGCCCATCATGGTTGTCATTGGCACCTTTGTTTCCGTCGGAACGCTGGAACTGGAGTTCATGCAAGGCGTTCTGCATTATTCGCTGTACCTGGCTATCACGCTGATCCTGGCACTCACCATGGGCACCAAACTCAGCAGTTCGTTCAATGGCAGCGCCCCTAATCCCCGTCCGGCTGTGGTCACCCCTGCAAACCCGGTCGCTCCCAAAGCATCCGACACCGTTAAACCAAACGAAAAACCAAACGAGCAACCGCCTGCGGAAGACAAGCCGAAGATCAATGTCTTGCAATAAAATCTTGCAATAGACGGAACGCTTAACGGAAATGCACTAAAAATGAGTCGCGTGTCACAAATCATGATCGGCGCAGTCTCGGGTCTGCTTGGGATCGCGATTCTTGTTTCCGCGGTGCTATTGCTAAATACGGTTCAACAGCCCGGCCAACAGCCAGATCCAAAAAGCCTGATCGTGCTAGCAGCGTTCGCCTTCTGCGTCAGCGCCGCGTGTTTTTTTCCGAGTAGCCGCCCCATCACCATGAGATTGATTGGCGTCTTCCTGCTGTTTTCAGGATTCATGTGCCTTTATCTTAGTGTCATCTCACCGGACAAAAGCACCACAATCCAAGCTTTGATTTTTACGACCCTCTTGGGAGCCGGTGGCGGTTGGTTGACCGTAACGGGAAAGTATCCAAGCTGGGGTGCTGGCGGTGCCTATTTTGAATTCATTCGAATAGCGAACTCAAAGCAGAAAAATGCCGATTAGTCCCCAAAGATCCCACTTCGTGGATTTTTCCGAGAAGTGTCGATAAAATCACTCTGTATTCATGACTCGGTACTTCGCGGTCCCATCCGGCAGATGCGACCCACACTAGGTCACTGTCATCAACCAGCTGCTATACTGTAAACAGACGGCTGGCGTACAAAGTTCGGATTGTTTCCATGGCGCTAAGTTCCATGGCGCTAAGTGCGGAGGCGACGATGTTTAGAATCGAAGCAGGGACAACGGGGAAGTATTGCGACGGTATTTCACGGCGCAGTTTCGTTCAAGTCGGTGTAGCCGGCATGGCTAGCGTCGCTCTGGCCGATGTGCTTCGCGCCAAAGAGCTGTCGGCTCAAAACGGAGTCGCTCGCAAAGACACGTCGGTCATACTGCTGTGGTTGGACGGTGGGCCAGGGCACATGGACATGTATGACATGAAGCCAGAAGCCCCATCTGAATATCGAGGCATTTGGCGACCGATCCGCACCAATGTTCCTGGCATGGAAATCACCGAGCTGTTTCCACTGCAAGCGAAAGTTGCCGACAAGTTCTCAATCGTCCGTTCGCTGCATCATGATTCAGGTGACCATTTTACCGCTGGCCACTTCATGTTAACCGGCAGGGGCGGAGTTAGCGGAGCCAACACGCGCGGTCGCTATCCTTCTCTGGGTTCGATCGCTACCAAGTTGTGTGGCCCACGCCAGCCTGGTCTGCCAGCCCACGTAGCTGTGCCTTACGCGAGCAGCATTGGGCTGCGGCCAGGCTATTTTGGTGCCAACTATCTCGGCTTGGAGCACAATCCTTTCGAGACCGATGGCGATCCGAATAACGAGAAATTTCAGGTCGTGAACCTTAACTTACCAACGGGGCTGACCGTCAATCGTTTGGAGGATCGGCGCAGTTTGCTGGGGTCCATCGATGACCTTCGGCGGGTTGTCGATAAGACTAACGCTACGGAGTCACTCGACCAATTCCAGAAGAAAGCCTACGAGTTGGTGGTCGGTGATGCAGGCCGCAAAGCCTTCGATATCGCGGCTGAAAATCCACAGCTTCGCGATCGTTATGGGCGTCACACTTGGGGCCAAAGTACGCTGCTGGCGAGGCGACTGGTGGAAGCCGGTTCGACATTCGTAACCGTTCACTTCGGCGGCTGGGATCATCATTGGGATTTGCAAAAGGGGATGGAAAACTACCTGCCCAAAGTGGATAGCTGCGTTGCCACGTTATTCGAAGACTTGCACCAGCGCGGTTTGCAAGACAAAGTGCTGGTCGTGTTGTGCGGCGAGTTCAGTCGTACGCCGCGCATGAACGATGGCGGCAATGGCGGTGCGCCGCTGAGCATGGGGACACCGGGACGAGACCACTGGGGCCAAGCCATGTTCTGCCTGTTAGGTGGCGGCGGCGTCAAAGGCGGCCAGATCGTAGGCTCGACGAATGCCAAGGGTGAACTTCCCCAGGATCGCGCCGTCACTCCCAGCGACATTCACGCCACCATTTACCACGTGCTGGGAGTCGATCCCAAAGTGAATTTTCTCGACCATTCCGGCCGCCCCATTCCCGCCCTCGATAGCGGCGAAGTCATACACGAATTGGTTTGAGCCGCAGGGCAACAGGGCACGGAGCAATGGGGCAATGGGCAATGGGGCAACGGTCCCCTGCCAGCTTGATTAGCCAATGTCCAACGCCTGCATTCTGCGCAGTTCCATGCCTTGGGCCTGCTTCGATTTCAGATACATCCAACTGGCACCAGCGACCCCCAGGGCAATTGCGACGATTACGACCAGGGCTATGGCCAGCGGTATCCAGCCTGCGAACGCAGGACCTGCGGCGCTAGATAGCTGCTTTGTCAGCTCATTGGGTGCGAGCTCAACTAACTCCAAATCGCTTAGCCAGACCGTTCCACTTTGGGGCAGATAGACATTGAATTGGATCTTTTCGGGCATTGGGTAGGTTGGATCATCGAAGTTGAAAGGAAGTACAAACTCCTTCCAGGGTGAATCGCCGCGGAGTTTTCCCATCGGTCCGGTCTCAGCCATCGAGCGAGAGAAGTACGCCCCTTTTTTGGGTTCGGGAAAGTGATTCCAAATCTCCAAAAATCCTTCACCACCAACTCCCGCGTACTTGACCTTGCCGCGCAGCATGTAAGCTCGCAGAGTTACAGCCGGCTTCTCGATGTTTGCCAACTCGATTAACTGTGGTACTTCTGGCGTGCGCGTTAGCTTGAGAACTTCGCCCAGTTCATCGTCTTTGGCGATCTTTGCTGACTGAGGAAGCGTTCCGGTTTTGTCAATTTCAATCCAAACGATCTTTGCAATCGGTTTTCCCACTTTTCTCTCTCCTTCGGCGGCGAAACAAAGTCCACACCCAAAAACACCCAGCACGGCTGGCCCCAAACAAACTGTGTTACGCAACATTCGGTTCATTTTCTGCATCCCCCGCTTGAAGTTTTAAGTCCTGACGATGGCTTGCGAGCAAGCGTTCGAACGTGTTCTGATCGAGCTTCCCTTCGGAATAAGCTGCTCGAAGCTGCCGTTCGAACTCGGTCATCTCTACTTGGCTGTCAAAGATTTCGACTTTCTGGATCAGTCGATCGAGTCGCAAACGAACCGTGGGGTAGCTAATCCCATATTCGTCCGCAACTTTTTTGAGCGAACCTGATGCAATGAGAAACCGCTTGAGGAAAGCTAAGTCCTCGTTCGAAAGTCGATCAATCCACCGCGTTTTCGCCATCGCCACCTCAACAAAACTAATGACTGAGTTAATTGTAAAATAAATAAAACTAAATTCAATATGCATTTTATTTATTTTCTAGGATCCCAAAGTTGCGATTCGTAGGAATCGAGATCAACCGTTCGGCTCATTTTCATAGCGCCTTCGCGAGAGCGAGGCCTGATAAAAAGTGTAGAACGGTTGTCCCCAACCGTTCTGCCGAAGGGCACGGGGCCGAAGTCAACGCGCATTTTTCCAACGGATGAAAACGTTCAAGTTAGCCAGCGAGCTCACCAGAACGATCGAGGACAAAGCCTGTACTGCAGCGTGCTTCTTCTATTGTCAAATTGGCAGCAAGCCGAAAATCGCCTTGGTCGGAAACAACCGCCAAGTATTTTCGCCGACAGAAACAAGAGTTTCGCACGCAATTGCCTGGTTTTCTCAGGCGAGGTGGCGATGCACCACCACTTCGCCCCGCGAGCTGGCACAGTGTTTGCTTGAAGAGAGCCACGCGAAACTAAAATGCCTTTTTGACGCATTCCATCGGCTCGTCAGCTGATGGAGTTAAGAATTCCCGAATCGCTTAATCCTGCTGGGCGCTACCGTAGAGCGTCGCGGGTGTGAATCAAGTTCCCAAATCGTTTTCAAACCGTGGAGGATCGCCGCACATGTCGACGGCTACAAAGAACAAAGACAAGACCAAGGTTAAATTGCAACCTCTTGGAGATCGGCTTGTTGTCAAGCGTGAGGAATCGCTAGGCCGCACCGATGGTGGTATTTACCTACCCGACAGCGCCAAGGACAAACCGACCCGCGGCACGATTGTCAGTGTTGGCGACGGCAAGTTGCTGGAAAACGGCACCCGCGGTGCGATGCAGGTCAAAGTGGGCGACCGAGTCCTTTTCACTAGCTACGCAGGCGAGAACATCGAAGTCGGTGACGAAGAATACGTGCTGATGAGCGAAAGCGAAGTGCTCGCGGTTCTCGAGTAATCGACCCGCTAGACGCACGAGACAAAACATTTACGTGAACAAACAAACAGAACGATTAGGAGTTTGATACACATGGCAAAGATGATTGCGTTTGATCAGGAAGCACGCGAAGCGATTCGCCGCGGCGTTTCCCAATTGGCCCGCGCGGTCAAGGTTACGTTGGGACCCAAAGGTCGCAACGTCATCCTTCAAAAGAGTTTCGGTAGCCCTACGGTCACCAAAGACGGTGTGACGGTTGCCAAAGAAATCGACCTGGAAGACCCGTATGAAAACATGGGCGCTCGCATGGTTCGCGAAGTTGCCAGCAAGACCAGCGATGTGGCTGGCGATGGTACGACGACCGCAACCGTGATGGCTGAAGCGATCTTCAACGAAGGCTTGAAGTCCGTTGTGGCGGGTGTGAATCCCATTCAAATGAAGAGCGGCATCGAAAAGGCCGTAGCCGATATCACTGAAAAGCTTCAGAAGATGTCGATCAAGATCCGCGAAAAGAGCGAAATGGCCAATGTGGCTAGCATCGCTGCGAACAATGATCGCGAAATCGGCAACCTGCTTGCGGATGCAATGGAAAAGGTCGGCAAGGACGGGGTTGTAACCGTTGACGAAGGCAAGAGTCTTCATACCGAACTTGAGTTCGTTGAAGGTATGCAGTTCGATCGCGGTTACCTGTCACCTTACTTCGTGACTGACATGACCAGCATGGAAGCTGTGCTGGAAGAACCGTACATCCTGGTTTTCGAAAAGAAGATTTCGAGCATCAAGGATCTGGTCCCGGTTCTCGAAGCTGTCGTTCAACAAGGCAAGCCACTGTTGATCATCGCTGAAGATGTTGACGGCGAAGCCCTGGCGACGCTAGTGATCAATCGTTTGCGTGGCACCCTGAACATTGCTGCCATCAAGGCTCCTGGCTACGGTGATCGCCGTAAAGCCATGATGGAAGACATCGCGATTCTGACGGGTGGTACTGCTCTGTTCGAAGCGCTCGGAACGAAGCTCGAATCCGTAACGCTCGCGGAACTCGGCCGTGCCAAAAAGGTCATCATCGACAAAGACAACACGACCATCATCGAAGGCGCTGGCAAGAGCTCAGACATTAAGGCTCGTATCGACCAGATTCGCCGCGAAATCGAAAACACGACCAGCGATTACGACCGCGAGAAGCTCGACGAACGTCTAGCGAAACTTGCCGGTGGTGTTGCCAAGGTGAATGTCGGTGCAGCCACCGAAAGCGAAATGAAAGAGAAGAAGGCCCGCGTTGAAGACGCCCTGCACGCAACTCGCGCTGCGGTTGAAGAAGGCATTCTTCCTGGCGGCGGAGTGGCTCTGCTCCGCGCCAGCAACAGCGTCAAGCCAGCCGAAACGCTGACTCATGATGAATTAGTTGGCTACAACATCGTCATTCGTTCTTGCCGCGCACCGCTGACCATGATCAGCGAAAACGCCGGTAAGGACGGTGGTATCGTCTGCGAAAGAGTGGCCGAAGCCAAGGGTAACATGGGCTACAACGCGTTGACCGACGTCTATGAAGACATGGTCAAAGCCGGTGTGATTGACCCAACCAAGGTAACGCGCACTGCACTCGCTAACGCCGCCAGCGTAGCCACTCTGCTGCTCACCAGTGATGCTTTGATCGCTGAGAGGCCCAAGGCTGACAAGGGTGGTTCCAAAGGCCACGGCGGCGATCACGACATGTACTAGTAGATACTAGTCAGTCGCGCAAGCTAGAAATATTAAATACCCGCTGTCCAAGAAACAGCGGGTATTTTCGTTGAATAACAGCGAAGCCAAGTGTGGAACGGTTGTCCTCAACCGTTCAGCCGAAGTGCAACCTAGTGCTTGAACGCAATTTAACTTTGGGGTAGTGTTAAAACGGATGGCACACCCAGAGTCTTCGTTGGGTGTGGTGTTTCTTGCGAATCTAACACGCCCTTCGCAAAGCCTCAGAGCGTGCCACCTCAAAGTTAAATTGTGGACTCAGCCTTGACCAACGAATCCAAACCCTCCGAACTGAACGCGAAGATCACTGTTCCGAGTTTTCGTCAGCTTTTGACGGACCTTTCGATAGCCATCAAGACGCCACCTGGAAACAGCTTTACCAAGTGCCTAGGCATCGCTCTGGTGTATGGTATTGCTGCCCTGGCAATCGGATTTGCGTCGGGAATCTATACCCTTGAGTTGCTCGACATTGCGAAGTTCTGGTTCTTACCGCTAACTCTCTTATTGTTTCCATCGATTCCCGAAGAGTTCTTCTTTCGAGGTTTGTTGATTCCCCGCAACGGCCTCGAGCTCCCATGGCAGCGCTCGGTCTCCTACGTGATTTTTAGCGCATTTGCCTTTACAATCTGGCATCCGCTGAATGCACTTACGGTCAATCCTACTGCTCAGCAGTTTTTTTTAGACCCTTATTTTCTCACAATCGTCTTTCTGCTCGGAATCACATGCGGTGTAAGCTATTTGCTGAGCCGCTCGATTTGGGTGCCAGTTTTGATCCATTGGTTGACTGTCGTCATTTGGGTTCTGTTTCTCGGCGGTCGCAACTTGGTGCTTGAGTAAGCCCCTGCGTATGGATGCCGATCGAGCTACAATGAATCGAAATCGAACTGGGGCCGATCAGTTCAATGGGTGGGCAAACTCGAAGCCTAGCTTACCGGGAGTGTGCGATGAACAACCGTCGAAGATTTTTGCAAACCAGCAGTTTGGCGCTGGGCGTTGGCACCCTGGCACCGCAATTCTTGTTGCAAGCGGCCGAACAGGCGCGGGCCAACGATCGAATCCTTGTCGTGGTGCAGCTGTCGGGTGGCAATGATGGCCTCAACACGATCGTTCCGTTTGCGGACGACGTCTATCGCCAGCGTCGTCCCTCGCTGGCGATTCCCGCGTCAGAAGTGATCAAGTCCAACGACCAAATCGGCTTTCATCCTGCCTTGCGCGGTTTCGCTGAGCTGCTCGAACAACAACAACTGGCGGTCGTGCAAGGTGTCGGATACGCGCACCCGAATCGCTCGCACTTTGAATCGATGGATATTTGGCACACCTGTAAATTGAAGAACGAGCAGCGAACGACGGGTTGGTTAGGACGTTTTCTGGATCAAACCGCGGCTGAAAACGCGACGGATGTAGCGGCCATGCACTTGGGCGGCGAACAACAACCAATGGCGCTGCAAGCGCGCGACGTTCGCGTTCCATCGGTTAAGTCGCTAGACGATTTCAAGTTGCAGTCTGGCAATGATCACTTTCGTGAAACCGTTTCGCAACTGGCAGGAACACAGCGTAGTTCGTCCAGCGAACTGTTGGGTTTTGTGCAGACCAGTACCTCGGCAGCGCTGGTTGCCAGCGATCGCGTGGCAGCGGCGCAGTCCGATTACAAAGCGGCGATTGAATATCCTCAATCGGATCTCGCGCTCAAGCTGCGAATCGTCGCTCAGTTGATCAGCGCCGGCCTCAACACGCGAATCTATTACGTAACGCTCGACGGTTTCGATACGCATTCGCAGCAAGCCGACGCGCATGCTGCGTTGCTGCGGCAGTGGGGCGATGCGGTCTCAGCGTTTACGCGCGACGTTAGCGCACATGGCCACGGCTCACGCGTCATGACACTCAGCTTTAGCGAATTTGGGCGTCGCGTTGAGGAAAACGCCAGCAAAGGGACCGACCATGGAGCTGCGGCTCCCTTGATTCTAACCGGCGGCGGCATTCAAGCGGGAATCATCGGCAACCATCCGAGTTTAACGGATTTGGATGATGGCGATTTGAAGTTTCACACGGACTTCCGCCAGGTGTACGCGACCTTGTTGGATAGTTGGTTAGGTTGCAAAAGTGAATCCGTAATCGGCGCAGTTTACGAATCGCTGCCGATCTTGAAGCCGGCCTAGAGTCAAGCTTGAGCCGCCAGGGCTGCAATTTTCTCCACCGTCCGATAATTGCGAGCTGTAGCGGCGACGCCTAGGTATTTTTCTGCCAAGGTGGCCAGCTTTGAACGTCCCACTCCATCGGGAGCGTGCAGAAAAAATAGTTTTCCCTTGATCACGTAAGACTCAGTGGGAGCTTTGGCTTGGTCAAGCGCCTGCACGTTGGGCGTAGCAGGTGTATCGTCGAGGAAAAAGAAGTGGAGCGACTGAGGTTCGGAAACGGCCTCAGGGAACGGATTCGCTTTGATGGCAAGTTGCAAGTCCCCGCGGCTGATGATCAAAACTCTAGGGCCGAAACCGTGCTGCCGCTGGATACGCTCAGTGATCGCCTGTGCTAGGACTTTTACGTTCTTGCTCTCGGAATCAAAGACGACGTTGCCACTCTGGATGTAAGTCTGGATATTCTCAAGTCCCAACCCTTTGAGATCGTTTCTCAGCTCACTCATCGGCAGGACATTTTTCCCGCCTACGTTGATTCCACGAAAGAGCGCTATCCATTTTTGCATTCGGTCTCCTAGTGGCGTAAGCTTCCAGCTTGCGTTTTTGGCTGATAAGGCAAGCAAGCAGGATGCTTAGCCCGCTTCAACCATGTAACGCAGCTCCAGCTCCGCTTGTACAAGCTTAGCCGTCACCGAACTCGGTTACCAAACGTTTGACGATATCCTTCGCAGAAAAACGTTCGGCTTGAGCAGCGAAAGTAGTGATGATTCGGTGAGTCAATACTGCGGGCGCGACGTGCTTGACGTCTTCGAGACGCACCATATAGCTACCTTGTAGGGCGGCTCGGGCTTTTGCCCCAAGAATGAGATTTTGTACTGCCCGCGGACCAGCGCCCCAGGCCACCAGCGGCCTCAGCCACTCGGGAGCGGTTGAACCGGTAGGACGAGTCTTACGAACCAGTCGAGCGGCATAGCTATAGATGTGCTCAGGCACTGGTACGCGCCTGACCAAGTTTTGGTGAGCGATGATCTGCTCAGCTGTCATCAAATGATTCAGTTCCACCATGTCATCGCCGGTCGTCGTACGCGCAATTTGAATTTCTTCCGCTTCGTTCGGATAATCCAATTCGATCAACGACATGAAGCGATCAAGCTGTGCCTCAGGCAACGGATAGGTTCCCTCTTGCTCAACCGGATTCTGCGTCGCGAGAACCATGAAGGGAGCTTCGAGCTTGAAGGCTTTGCCGAGCACGGTGACGCGCTGCTCTTGCATCGCTTCCAACATGGCGGCTTGAGTCTTGGGTGGGGCGCGATTGATTTCGTCAGCTAAAACGATGTTTGCGAAAACGGGTCCGTGCACAAACTGAAACTCGCGGCGACCGGTTTCGGTTTCCTGCAAGATGTCGGTACCGGTGATGTCCAT
>JANLQO010000002.1:0-8550 GCA_031367855.1 Planctomycetia bacterium
TGCGATTATCTCGACGCCATCGCTGATCCCAGGAACGAACAGCACGAAGAGATGATGAAATGGCGGGGACCGTTCGACCCGGAAGCCTTCGATGTAAAGAAGGCGACGAAGGAGATGAGGAAGGTGAAGAGACGGAGACAAACCCAAGAATCCCAAGCGAATAGTCGGGGTGGCAAGATTTGAACTTGAAAACGGAACTACTAGCGGCAATATCTCGCACCGGTCACCCCAACCGGAGCGTGTGGCAACTCAGCTATTGTCCCGTATGCCAGTCGCTAGTCGTAAAATTTTTCACAGAAACGTTGACATGTTTACTACACGCGTGGTAATATAGCAGGCTCTTACTACGAGGATAGTAACCGCTCATGGAGTCTTCGCATTGAAACCTATTGAAATAACGATCACGGACGGCGAATGGGAAATTATGGAGAGTGTTTGGCAGGCTGAGAACCAAACACCTGCTGAAATATTAGCTCGTATCGACGTTGGAGATCGCAGCCACCGAACGTTGCGGACCCTGCTGGTACGGCTCGTGGAAAAAGGAGCGGTGGCGGTGTGCGTTGACGGTTCGAAACGACTCTATAGCGCGACTGTCTCGCGACAAGAGTGCATTCGTTCAGTCGCAGAATCCTTTACTCAGAGGTTTTTCGCGGGAAACCTAAAGTCCTTACTACTGCATTTCGTAGAAGACCAATCGCTTACAAACAGAGAGATCGAGGAACTCAAGCAACGGCTTGCAACACTTCCCAAGCGTCCAAAAACGAAGCCGAAAAACAATCGAAAAAGAAAGGGGAACTGAAATGCTAAGCGACTTACAAGCAGAGTTGGTCCTCGGATTGCTGTGGCGGGCTACCTGGCAATCGTTTGCATTGGCATCCATCGTTGTCGCGATCATGCTGATCGCGCGTCAACAGATTGCGCCTCGCTGGCGCGTCGTCCTGTGGGCGTTGCCGTTATGCAGGTTAACGTTTCTGGTCTTGCCGACAAGTAGTTTTAGTCTGTTCAGCCTTGTAGAGACGCCGTTTGGAAGGACTGAACATCTTACCTCAGCATCACCACCGCTTCAAAGTTCGAGCGTTCATTCGACCGCGCATGATGGCGAGATTCCGGGGCCTGAACGCCAATTAGGTACGCGACAAATCAATGCGATATCTGGCGTCGACGTTAGCGAGCAAAAAACAGCAGCCACCGAGGCCACCTCTGGCGCGCTTAGTGCCGGACTGACGAACCTGTTAAGCAAGACTTTGCTGTGGCTATGGATAGCTGGTTGTTCAATCTGCTTGGTTCGTTACTTACTAACGAGGATCGAACTGGCCAGAATACTTGCCCGAGCGACTCCACTCGATCGTGATGCAATCACCCAACACATTGCATCTCAACGCCAGTACTATGGGATTCGTCGGCGAATTAAGTGTCTAGTCGTCGACAGGGAGATAGGACCTGCTTCAACAGGACTAATAAGCCCAACGATTCTGATTCCACAAAGTCTGCTTTGTGAATTGAACGAGCATCAATTGGTCGCCATTGTTGACCACGAGTTGCACCATATCCGTCGTTTCGATAGCGCCTATTTGATGCTGAGTCAGGTGGCTTGCTGGCTGCATTGGTACAATCCGCTTGCATACTGGTTGTCGGCACGCCTGCGCTCCGAGGTCGAGCATGCTGTCGATGCGGCAACCGTGGGTCAGGTCGATGATGAGACGAAAAAGGTATACGGCGACTTGCTGATCCATCTTGCCTGCCGCCGCTCACGGTCACTCGGCCTGGCGCCAATGGCAGATCGCAAATCTAATCTTAGACGGAGGATTGATGAACTTCTTGCACCTGTTCGCAACAGCAAGTTACGTTCTGGCTATTGTGTAGTGGCGATTTTTATTCTAGTTATGACCGGCTTGAGCGAAGTGGCCAGTACCCAGGTTACCATTACCCAAGTTACCACTATCCAAGACAAAACGCCTTCACCAACTTCTGTAGCTAGCAGAAGCAAAACGGCAACTGAGAATGAAAGTAGTGCGGATTCGGCAGAACAGAGTGGATTTGAACTACTCATCGTCGGCACCGATGGACAGGCGATACACGACGCAGAAGTCGATATTCGCGGACGACCTAATGTAACTGCGGATTGGGTTGTCGAAGGTGAATTTGTAAAGCAAGGAAAGTATGGCACACTCGTTAAGCCAAACATGGAAGGCCGTATTAAACTCTTGTTACCTCCCAAGTCTTCCTACAGCTTTGGCATCGAAGCGGATGGCTACGGGCCGTACCACGCCGAATGGAACCGCACGGAGTTGCCGGAGAAGTTTACTGCAGAATTGGACGTTGCTCGCACAGTTGGCGGAGTGGTTGTTGATGAGCAAGGACAACCGATTGCCGATGCTCAGATAAGCCCCAATATCTACTTCAAGAGACGGCCGGGCGACACATCGACTTTAGGTGTCGGCACAAGAATCAAAACAGATGATCAAGGACGCTGGTCTTATGCTCATCTTTCTCGATCGCTTTCGTCATTTAGTATTGAGATCAATCATCCACAATTCATGCCTCAAGTCGCTGCATTGTCTGCTGACACGTTTGAGCTAAGGCCAGGTCAGCAAGCCTCCCAAACGACAACGATGAATAGAGGCCTTTCGGTGCATGGAAAAATCACGGACCCGGCCGGCAACCCGGTCAAAGGAGCCTTAATCCGTACGAAATTGCGTAATGACATTCGGTCAGCGACGACCAATGAACAAGGCGTCTATGAGCTTTCTGGCTGCCAGGAAGGAGTTACCCGCATCGTAGCCTCAGCGCCTGGATTAGCGGTCGACATGAAGCAAGTGCACATCGCTGAAAAAATGGACTCGTTGGATTTCACGATGCAACCTGGAGGACATGTGCGCATCCGTGTCGTGAATGAAAAGGGGGAACCAGTTCCTAAGGCTCGCATCTTCTTTCAAAGGTGGCGAGAAGGGCACGCCTATTTCGAATTCAAGCATGTCAATCAGTATGCAGACGAAAATGGAATCTGGGAGTGGAATGAAGCGCCGCTTGATGAATTTAAAGCTGACATCAGTCGCCCCGACGGCATGGAGTTTGGAGAACAACCGCTCATTGCCCGCGCGGAAGAGTATGTTTTCGCTTGTCCACCAATTCTGGTCGTTGTCGGTCGCGTCATCGACGCTGAAACCAAACAACCGATCGAGAGCTTTCAAGTTGTTCCTGGTGTACGGTCGAACCCACAGCGCATGAACTGGGTACCCAATCAGATCTTCGAAGCCAAAAACGGAGCCTTTGAATATCGTGAAACTCACGACAACTTTGCTCATCTATTTAAAATTCAAGCGCGAGGTTACTTGCCAGTCGAATCGCGAGATATCAAGAGCGATGAAGGGCGCGTAGAAGTGACCTTCGAACTTAAGCGGGGTGCTGGAATCGATATGCGTGTCATGACTCCAGATGGACTGCCGGCCGAAGGTGCGAAAGTCGCGTTGGGGATTCCAGGCGCCCAGATCGACGTCAAGAATGGAGAAATCGATGATGGTTCTACCTATGCTCAACGAACAGTTGTGAACGCAGCCGGAAGATTGCGTTTTCCGGGACAGTCGACCGCGTATCAGTTGGTCATCACTCACGAGTCAGGCTTTGCGCATTTCAAGTCCGATGATGCCGAGCGTGACGATTTGGTACGACTAACTCCTTGGGCAAGTGCTGAAGGTACGTTTCGAATTGCCATGAAGCCGGTCGGCGGCGTACAACTCTACCTTAATTCGGGAAATGTTCATTCGTATGGAAAAGATGCTCCAAGTATCTTCACCTCGAGCGAAACGATTACTAAGCAAGACGGCTCCTTCGCTTTTGGACGTGTTTTCCCAGGTTCTGGTCGCGTCGCGCGGTCTGTCCTGCGAATCGTAAACGAGGGTGCGAAGGAAGTGACTTCATCGACGTCACTGGCGGCTGAGTTTGCTTCCAAACAGACGACGCGATTTGAATTCGGCCTCACTGGCTGCCCGGTAGTAGGGAAACTCGTGAAGCCAGAATCGAAAGATGATCGTGTGCTCTGGAGCTTTGCCGAGATCGACATCGCGCCCCAAATTGGTGCCGGACCGGTGCCGATTCCCGCTGAGCTGAAGGACCAACCCGGTAAGGCACAGGACTGGTACAGCACCTGGAAGGAGACTGAGATCGGCAAGACCTGGTTGGCAGCAAATCGGGAGGCTGAAAAGTCGAAGCGAGAGGCGCCACGTTACAGTGCCTCGTGCGATACTGAAGGTCACTTTCGGATCGACGACGTGCCTGCCGGAAAATACACGCTCAACGTCAGTTTTTTTGAGTCGCAGGGAGTTGGACAACTACAAAATTATGACTTCACAATTCCTGAACTCAATGCGAAAGAAGGCAAGATCTTTGACCTAGGAGATTTACAGCTTAAAAGCAATCTTCGCGAATAGATTTATTAGCTCTCGCTGCCCAGGTCGAAGACTTTATCAACTGGCACCTGGAGTCCGGTTGCCAAGTGGTTGGTTTTGGCAGCCAAGGCGATGATTGCCAGCAGTTCGGCGTGCATCGCATCGGTCATGCCTTTAGCGTGGGCAGCGGCGCCCCCGCGTGATGCGGATGTCGTCGAACACAGCGAAGCCGGGGCATAAGCCGGGGCATAAGCCGGGGTCAGACTCGCGAAGCCGGGATCTGACCCCTACAAGACCGCCCCAAGGAGATGGAAAAGCGCACAGGTGGTTGTCCCACGCAACAAGTGGGGAAGTCGGCGGCGGGGATTCGTGGATTCCATCTCGCACCAGTCACCCCAACCGGAGCGACTTTGACAGGCTTTCTTCCGAAGGGCCTTTGCCCGTTCCCGAAGCTCATCCGCTTCCGAAGCCAAGAACTCCACCGCAGCAGAACACAAGGAGGCCAAGGATCATTCCAGACAGGGTGGTGCGTGGCATTTTGTTTCCTCGTAGTGGGCGGAAAGATGGAATAGGGCGTATCTTATCCATTCGAGCGAGGGTTCGTCAGCAATACAGCAACCTCCAAGGCGGTCAACCTGGATTTTGAGTTGTCCGGAATTGTTGCCGGACGGATGCCCAATGGACCCCAAAGGTGATCCCTCGTGCGTGATAACGATTTCCCTCGACAACATAATCAGGCGGGCAGACCATGAGCGATGATCCGAAGCACAATCCCTTCAAAACCCGTCGTCGTGTAGCAATGGTAGCCATCGCTTTCTTCGTCTTGATTGCCCTATACCTGACCGGCTTTGTCGTGGCACTCACACTTGGGCCGAGCTTGAGTCGCCCCGTCACCAACGTCCTTTCGGTAGTCTATTGGCCGCTCATCAAAGCCGATGAGAATAACATCGAGCCATTCCACAGCATCATTGAATGGTTGAGGCATGGACCTAAACCACCGCCTGCCAGCGGCAAGAAGATGACAACACCAGCCGCTCCACGCCCCGCTCGATGAAGGAGTTTTGGATCGGTTCCAGTGAGCCAAGAGAACAAGAAACTGCCGGGGAACTCAAGACCTTCAAGATCGAGAAGCCTGACGACACCAACTTCACTCTCGGCCAGACGCACTTCATCAAGAGCGTCGAAGACAACCTTGGCGACGACGCCGATACAACCGGGGCCATTTGCGGCCAGTTGGCAGAGGCCTATTGGGTAACGCTGGAATTCCCGAATTGCTGCGGTCAGGTCTGGTACGAAGGGAAATGATCGAGAAGGCGTTGGCGGGGGTTCTGTGAATTTGTGCAACAAGTTGCTGCGAGAGTTGGTGAAGTTTGAATCGCAACCAAGGAAAACTGATCTATGAACTATGAGCCGACGAAAGACGTTATAGCCAGCCCACGACGCTGGAAATTGTCGTTGATGATCGTGGGCCTGCTACTCCTTGGAGTCAGTGTCTACGTCTATTTTTCGCAGCCTTGGTATCCACTATACAGGGCGAACCGAACTCCTGGTCGAGCGTGGTCGGCTTGGGACGCTGCCGACCATAACGTAGACGGCAGTTTGACCCGTGAAGAGATGGAACTCTTTGGGAAGCAAAAGCTGCATCGAAATGTCGAGCAACTTTTGCGGAACTTTGACGCTGCTGACACAAATCACGATGGAATCGTGACGCAGGAGGAAATCGACTCCTACGGAACCGAAATCGGCAGCAAAGACCCAGAAAATCGTCCGAAGTAAGGTTGGTCGGGGAAGCGGTTGGCCTTTGGCTTTCACAGCTCGGCGAACCGATGAAGCGATTTCGTTGACGATTCACAGGAGTTGGCTCGAAATTCGGGTGCGACGTTGTTCGAGGTTGGGACGGATCACCGGCTGGCAGACCCGGAGCCGTTGGAGAAGATGTTGGGGGAGTGTGAAGCCCCCGACTCCTCCGTTGTAGTGGTACGGCACGACGATTGTTCGTAGAATGATATTGCGGAAGACGAAGCGAAGGGCATCTCGGCACGACCGGGAGGCTCGTTGATTAGTAAGCCAACATGGAAGACCACCTTTGCCGGGTGTTGCTCCGTGTCGGCTTGTTTTGTTTTAGGAATCACCCATCCACCAACGCCTCGGCGATTTGATCGAACGGGAAGACTGAGGCCAACAATTTTGCCAAATCAAGTTGATCGTCGCCCAGGCAACAAAGTGCGTATTCGACCGACAACGCTTCTGCTGCTGGTTTCACCATTCGTGCTGCTCGTGGTCGTGGCTTTCATTCAATGGGCCACAGTCGGGCTTCCTGCCGTGTTGCCGCCCGCTCCCCTCGCCGAAGATTCTCTGGCCCAAGGTTTTCCAGCGTGGCTGCGTGTGACCCACTACGTCAACTTCCTGTTTATCATCATGCTGGTCCGCAGCGGCCTGCAAATCCTCATGGACCACCCCCGGCTGTACTGGAACGTCCACTGCACACCAAGAACGGAATGGCTTCGACTCACTCCGATTGAAGTACCCACAGATCGAGTCTGGACCGCCAAGGAGGATTCCCGCTACTTGTCGCCGTGGATCGGGCTTCCAGGCTATCGGCACACGGTCGGCATGGCCCGTCACTGGCACTTTCTCAGTGTGCTGTTCTGGGTGTCGAACGGTTTTGTCTATGTGGCGCTTCTGTTCGGCACGGGCCAGTGGAAACGGCTCGTGCCGAATTCTTGGTCGGTCATACCCGACGCCTGGGCATACTTCGTTCATTACGTCACGTTCCACCTTCCCCCGGAACCCGATACGTTCATCCGTTACAACCCGCTCCAGCAACTTTCCTACTTCGCCGTGGTGTTCGTCCTGGCTCCCCTCGCTATCGTGACTGGCCTCTCGATGTCACCCGCCTTTACGAACCGCTTCAAGTGGTATCCGAACCTGCCCGGCAACCGGCAGGTCGGGAGGTCGCTCCACTTTCTCATCATGTGTGCGTTCGTCGTCTTCCTCGTGGTTCATGTGGCAATGGTGGTGCTGACTGGCTTCGCCAAAAACATGAACCACATAGTCCTGGGTGTCAACGATACGACGATGCTGGGCCTCTCCCTTGGCATTGTGGGGGTCGGAGTCGTCGTAGCAGTGAACGCCGTTGCGAATTGGTTGGCATGGAAGCGCCCACGGGCCGTCCAGCACGTTGCGAAGGCCATCGTCACACCCGTCATGGAATATTTGCTCGACCATCCTAGGCCGCAAGCCGAGTTTCGCCGGGAGGACATCTCTCCCTTCTTTTGGGTAAACGGAAAGTTGCCCACTTGCGAGGAGTGGAAGACTCTGGCTGGAAATGAGTTCAAGGATTACCGGCTCAAAGTGTACGGCCTCGTGGAAAACCCGGTCGATTTGTCATTGGATGATCTCCGAGGATTGGGAGAAAAGACCCAGATCACGCTCCACCACTGCATTCAGGGGTGGTCAGGCATTGCCGAGTGGGGTGGACTGCCGCTGGCCGAACTGGTCAAGCTGGTCCGACCAAAGCCGGGCGTGCGGGCCGTGGTCTTTTATTCCTTCGGCGAAGGGATGGAGGGCGGTCAGTTCTACGACAGTCTCTCGATGCAAAACGCCATGCGACCGCAGACCCTACTGGCTTACGAGATGAACTTCGAGCCGCTGAATCAACTGCACGGTGCGCCGCTGCGGTTGCGTGTTGAAAACCAACTCGGCTTCAAAATGGTCAAGTGGATACAGGCCATTGAGTTTGTGGAAAGCACCAAGACAATCTACCAGGGCGAGGGCGGCTATAACGAGGATCACGAATACTTTGGCGAGTTGGCGAACATCTGACGCAGTAATGATGGCGCTGAAACTCGCCGGGAAATCCCATGTCACCGCACCTTTTCACCATCGGCCATTCAACGCACCCGTTTGATCGGTTTGTGGCTCTGCTTACTCAGCATGGCGTCAAAGTTCTGGCCGACATTCGGCGATTTCCAGGTTCACGGAAGTTCCCTCAATTTAACCAGGACAATCTCGCCTCGGCCTTGCCGGAAGCGGGTAAGGAATTCCCGTGCGGCACATCATGCCGTCCGGCGAGTTGCGACCGCATACGCTGACCGAAGGAGCGAGAGTTGAAAGCGGGGAGTTGACGTATCCACCGCCTGAAGAGGCAACAGGTCAACCCTCA
>JANLQO010000038.1:0-2681 GCA_031367855.1 Planctomycetia bacterium
CACCAGGATTGCAAAAATAAGAGGTGGGTCTCGTACCACGACCCACGCTACGTAATTAAATGGACACGCCATGATGGAGTTTCCGCGTTTCATTCGAGTCCGCCAGAATTTCGCAGCGACACCGCCTGTAGACATCCAGGAAACGGTCGACGCCGAACTGCAGAAGCTGCGTTCAAGAATCTCGCCCCATGCCAGGATTGCCATTGGCGTGGGTAGCCGCGGGATCACGCATCTGTTCGAGATCGTTACCGCCACCATCAGGCAACTGCAAGCGATGGGTGCCAAGCCGTTCCTCATCCCTGCTATGGGAAGTCATGGCGGCGCGACTCCAGACGGTCAACTGGAAGTTCTAGAAAGTTACGGGATCACTGAGAGCACAACGGGGGTTCCCATTCATGCGTCCATGGATGTGCGTGAGCTTGGACGAACGGAAAATGATGTCCCCGCCTACTGCAGTACCGAGGCGCTAGCCGCCGACGGCATTGTGCTTGTCAATCGAATCAAACCGCATACGGATTTCTTTGGTTCCTTGGGAAGTGGATTGCTCAAGATGTGCGTCATCGGGCTCGGCAAGCGAACCGGGGCGACGACGATGCACTTGGCAGCCACTCAGTTCGGATACGAGCGAGTCATCCGAAGTATGGCGAATGTAATCATCGAGCGAGCGCCGATATTAGGCGGTGTTGCAATTATCGAAAACCAATTTCACGAGACCTCGCGCATCGCCTTCATTCCGCAGCAGGAGATGGAAACGGCAGAGAACGAGTTACTGAGGGAAGCGAGGTCGTTGATGCCGTTGTTGCCCTTCGAAGAAATTGATCTTCTGATTGTCGATCGTATAGGCAAGAACATCAGCGGGGCCGGCATGGATCCCAACGTCATCAACCGCAGTATTCATGGATACAACAGCTTGCCGATGCGAGGCGATCACACAGCCCCTTTCATTCGCCGCATCTTTGTTCGTGGGCTGTCGCCTGAGACTCATGGCAATGCGATTGGCATCGGCATGGCAGACGCGACAACAAATCGATTAGTGCACGACATGGATTTGAACAAGACCAGCATCAACTCGCTCACCGCGTTGACACCGCAGAGCGCGAAGATACCCATCGCGTTTGCTTCCGATCGCGAAGCGATGGAACGGATGTTGCAATCGTTGCCTTTGAGCGACTCGCTTGGAGCTCGAATCGTCCGAATCGCTGATACTTTGTCAGTGGTTGAAATGGAAGTGTCTGAGCCGCTATGGAATATCGTAGGAACTGATAGGAACTTGAATGCCATGAGCGGCCTCCGAGAGCCCATCTTCAATGGGGCAGGAAATCTCGACTAGGCTTTCATCCAACTTTGATTCTGGGTTTTTGTGAGCCGCTGGCCGCGAATCGTTTGGCATTTGATAATCACCGAGCAGATTGAGTCGTCTGCTCCGAAACCCGCGGCTAACAGCGAGTGCAAGAAGTCGCACCCGGCAGGACAACGCTGTGAAGCATTTTCGTCAGCGAATTCGTGCGTTCTTAAACTTCAGGTACTTCATGGTCGCATCCGGCGGATGCGACCCACAGTGGGTCACTCTTGCCGAGCTTGCCAAGTGTGACCTTGCGACTGCTGGTAATGCCTAAAAATGCTTCACAGCGTTGCCGGCAGGAGCGACCCACTAAAAACAGCGGGCTTACGCAAAATCGGGATGAATCCTTTTTCCCGATAAATCCTTATTTTGAGAGCAAAATCTGGCTTTAGGGCGTCTTAATGCCATAATGTATGTATCGCATGCCTCGCCCTGTGATGATGCAACTTCTTGAGCCGAGCGGCAGTTTTAGTCCATTCAATAATCTTGCCGTTAGGATGACCGCGTCCTGAGACAAGTGGGACTCAGTAAGATGCACGATCAGCTAAACAATTCACAGGATGAATCTATCCGAGCTGGCGAAGTTCGCACGCAGTTGCTTATCCATGCAGCCAATGTCGGCTTGTGGGACTGGGATCTTTTGACCAATCAGGTTTACTTTTCACCCGAATGGAAAATGCAATTAGGCTATGCTGCGCATGAGTTGACGAACCGCTACGAGGAGTGGGAATCGCGGTTGCATCCCTCAGATCGAGACTCTGCGCTGACCGCCGTGCGAGAGTTTCGTGCGGGAGTGCGTCCGACTTATGATGTTGAGTTTCGTTTGCGTCACAGGGATGGCTCTTGGCGCTGGATCTGTGCGAGGGCGGATTTCCAACGCGATGCCGCTGGCAAGGCCGTGCGCATCATGGGGTGCCATCTCGATATCACTGATCGCAAAAATGCGGACGCTGCGAGAATTGAGGCGTTTGAGCGACTTGAGAAAATTGCCAGCCGCGTCCCTGGCGTTGTGTACCAGTTCCGCATGCGCCCGGATGGCACATTCAGCTTTCCGTACGCCAGCGAAGGGCTGCGGAACCTCTATCGAATCAGCCCCGCGGAGGTTCGCGAGGACGGTTCCAAACTTTGTGTTCACCATCACCCCGACGATAGCAGGGCTCTGCTCGCTTCGATTGAAAAATCAAAGTCGGATCTAAGCCCTTGGAGCCACGAGTTTCGGTTGAAGTTTCCGGACGGCACGCTGCGATGGCTGCTGGGCAATGCCATACCTGAGCGCGAGGAGGACGGATCAACTTTGTGGCATGGTTACATGGCTGACATCAGCGACCGCAAAAGCGCA
>JANLQO010000072.1:0-2769 GCA_031367855.1 Planctomycetia bacterium
CTTTCGCTAGAAACTCTTCACTCAGAGGTGTACTAGCCCGGATTATTCATGGCGCGTAGCTACGTTCGCCAGAACGTGGTGAATCGCTTTGAGTTACAGCCACGTTCTGGCGAACGTAGTTACGACAGTCTGTTTTTCAAATTTCGACGTCACTCGTCGCGTGATATTCGTGTCGGTAAAATATTGATCAGGACTATGAATAATCCGGGCTAGCAGTGAGTATCTGCCGCGCGAGCAAAGAAATAACTTCTAAAACCGATCCTGCAGAGCTTCGACGGTCAACTCCTCTGTCAACAGCGCTTCCATCGCTTTCACAGCCGCTGTTGCTGCGGCCAGAGTGGTAATGCAGGGCACGCCGATCTGAACGGCCATCGCGCGGATGCGGCCTTCATCCGTTCGGGCACCCTTACCGCTCGGCGTATTGATAATCAGCGACACATCCTCGTTCTTCATGTAGTCAATGATGTTTGGGTTGCCGTGACCAATTTTCTGAACTCGCTTTACGGGGATTCCGGACTCTGCAATGACATCGCCAGTACCGGGGGTCGCAAGTAAGGTAAAGCCCATGTCATGCAGTCGTCGCGCGATGTCCGTGATCCCATTCTTTTGACGCGAATTAATGCTGACAAATACATTTCCCGAAGTTGGCAATACGACGCCTGCCGCTAACTGGCTCTTGGCGAATGCCAAGGAAAAACTATCGCTGACACCCATCACTTCGCCTGTGCTGCGCATCTCGGGCCCAAGCACGATATCGACGCCGACAAACTTGCGGAACGGGAACACACTCTCCTTGATCGACACCCGAGCGGGGATCGGTTCGCTGGTGATTCCCAACTCGGCAAGTGTCACACCGGTCATCAATTTAGCTGCCAACTTTGCCACATGCACACCTGTCGCTTTGGCAACAAACGGCACGGTACGGCTCGCACGCGGATTCACTTCGAGAACATAGACAACCATTTTGTCATCGACTGACTTCACCGCGAACTGAACATTCATCAGCCCGATGACTTTCAGGCGTTTCGCCATGGCCCAAGTCGCTTCGCGAATTTCTTGCACCACTTCTGTTGTCAAACTGTACGGCGGAATGACGCAAGCCGAATCGCCTGAGTGAACGCCGGCTTCTTCGATATGCTCCATGATGCCCATCACGACCGCATCGGTTCCATCGCACAGGGCGTCGACGTCGACTTCAATGGCGTCTTCCAGAAAGCTATCGATCAGTACCGGTTGACCTTGCGCGACCACAAAAGCTTCGGCAACATAGCGCTCGAATTGGGAATTGTCGTAGCAGATCTCCATAGCGCGACCGCCCAGTACGAAGCTTGGTCGAACCAGCGCAGGGTAACCCACTTTTTGGACTTCAACTCGGGCTTGAGCCATCGTGCGCGCAATCGCATTCCCCGGTTGCTTTAGTCCCAGCTCATTCAACAGCACCTGAAACTTTTCGCGATCCTCGGCCGACTCAATCGTATCGACACTCGTACCAATGATCGGCACGCCCGCTGACGCGAGCGCACGGGCGAGATTCAATGGTGTTTGACCACCGAATTGGACAATCACTCCGTCCGGTTGCACGCGATCGCAGATATTCAGTACATCTTCGGTCGTCAGCGGTTCGAAAAACAACAGATCGCTTGTGTCATAGTCGGTGCTGACCGTTTCCGGGTTGCTATTGACCATAATTGATTCAATGCCCAGTTCTCGCAGTGCGAAACTGGCGTGACAGCAACAGTAATCAAATTCGATTCCCTGCCCGATTCGATTCGGACCTCCGCCGAGAATGATGACTCGTTTCTTGCCCGGTGTTTTGGCGGGCAATTCATCTTCGGTTTCATAGGTGCTGTAGAAATAAGGCGTGTACGCTTCAAACTCGGCCGCGCATGTATCGACGGATTTGAAGGTTGCCTCAATTCCACGCGATTTGCGCCAACTGCGAACTTCGATTTCGTCGCTCGACAGCATCGTGGCGAGTTGCCGGTCGGAGAAGCCGGACTGCTTCGCTAGGCGCATGGTGTCAGGCGTCAACGCGCCGAGCGACCCGATACCGCGCAGGTGATCTTCCATCTCGACGATCTCGGCCAAGTGGTCCAAGAACCAGCGGTCGATGGCAGTGATCTTGTAGATCTCGTCGATCGTCATGCCACTCTTGAGCGCATAGCGCAAATACCACACGCGATCCGGGTTCGGTCGCGCGAGTTTACTGCGGATATCTTCTTCGCTGGGTTGGCGATCTGTGCCCCACAGGTCTTTGGCGTCCGAACCAAAACCGAACGCGCCTACTTCCAAGCCCCGTAGCGCTTTTTGGAATGACTCTTTAAAGGTTCGTCCAATCGCCATCGTCTCACCCACGCTTTTCATCTGCGTCGTGAGCGTCGTGTCGGCTTCTGGGAATTTTTCAAACGCGAACCGCGGGATCTTGGTGACAACATAATCGATGGTCGGCTCGAAACAGGCTTTCGTCTTCCGCGTGATATCGTTGGGCAACTCCCACAAGCGATAACCGATCGCCAACTTCGCTGCGATCTTGGCAATCGGAAAACCAGTCGCTTTGCTGGCGAGCGCACTTGAACGGCTAACTCTCGGATTCATCTCGATCACAATCATCCGACCTGTTTTCGGCTCGATCGCGAACTGAATGTTTGAACCGCCGGTTTCAACGCCGATCTCGCGAATCACCGCTAGCGACGCGTTGCGCATCCGCTGATACTCTTTGTCAGTCAATGTCTGAGCTGGCGCGACAGTAATCGAATCACCCGTATGAAC
>JANLQO010000082.1:0-8213 GCA_031367855.1 Planctomycetia bacterium
GTCCCCGCCAGTAACCACTACTGGACCAGCACAGACTGCTGCACCTAAGAACTAATTTCGATTCGATGATTGATTGGACAGCGAGGCCGACGCCATGAGTGAACAAAAGCAAGACACCACCGAGGGCATTCCACGAATTGAGTCGCCCGGCTACTTATCGTTTTCCAAAAATACGGTCCTTGGAATGGTTGGGACTGCAATAGGTGGTGCTATAGCGGCGACATTCGCAGCCTCGATATACACCAACGGCCAGCAAAGGACCATGCTGGCCTATCTGATTGCGTTGGCATTCGTACTGAGTCTATCGCTCGGTTCTCTGTTCTTTGTGTTGATTCAACATTTAACCCGAGCGGGTTGGGCAGTCTTGATTCGACGGCCTGCCGAGATTTTTGCGATGAACATAGTAACCGTTGCCATCTTATCGGTGCCGATCCTGTGGAACGCTTTCAGCGGCGCGCAGTCGATTTATCCGTGGGCACGCGGTCAAGCCGTTTCAAATCCACAATCGCAACATGTTTCATCTCCGACCACGACAACTTTTGTTGCACTGGACGCGCATTCCACTCCACTTCAAGAATTCGCAGAGGCTGACACAATCGATCCAGGACACAGCCAAGATGCTCATGTTGGCAAAAGCGGACAGAGTTACCTCTACGCGCACCAGACGTATGACTCGCTCACGGCCAGTAAGACCGGTTGGCTCAATCCGACTTTATTCCTCGCGCGTTTTTTGGTTTACTTCACCACCTGGAGCTTGATCGCCGGATTTTACTTTCAACACTCTAAGCATCAAGACAATGCGGGCGGAGTTAGCGATACACGCAAGATGGAATTCTGGTCGGGACCAGCCATGTTTTTGTTTGGCATGACCCTCACTTATGCCGTCTTTGATTTATTGATGTCGCTTGACCCGCACTGGTACAGTACGATCTTTGGTGTCTATTATTTCGCTGGTTGCGCGATCGGCGGATTTGCAGTTAGCTTGTTAAGCTGGCTGATTCTCACGCGCCTCGGTTCGGCACCTGTCAAGATTTCCGACGCGCATTTTCGCGATCTGGGGCGTCTACTCTTCGCCTTCGTGTTCTTTTGGGGTTACATCGCCTTCAGCCAGTACATGCTGCTGTGGTATGCCAATATGCCCGAAACCACACGCTGGTGGGTTGTGCGAGGTGCATCGCTGGCCGAAGGATATCGCAACAGTTGGGGAATTGTCTTGGTAGTCTTGGTTTTCGGTCATTTTATCATTCCCTTCTTGGGCATCATGTCCAGGCATGTGAAAGGAAATCACAATGCAATGATCTTCTGGACCGTCTGGATGCTGGTAATTCATTACGTGGACCTGTACTGGCTGGTTATGCCCGAGTTTCGATCGAGTTTAGCGTTTGGCCTACCCGAGGTTGGGACGTTGGCCTTTGTCGGCGGATGCTACCTAATTGGCGCATCGTACATTTCTACTCGTATAGCGCTACTGCCTATCGGTGACCCTCGGCTCAAAGATTCCCTGGCCATCAGCGATGCGTACTGATTCCGTTAGCGTTCATTCGTCATTGTATTCCTCTCGCTCACTCGTTCGATATAACACTCAGCCAGATCCAGTCGTGCTCAACGGCTTCAAGCTCAATCTGGATTGCATTGAAGACGGGGCCACCGGGCAGCGCAGTTTCGGGAATCGTTGGATGCTGTTCGACAATGTCAACGGCGAGCTTAGGTTTCAAGGCGGCCGGGAACTGGATGCCCAGCTTCACCGGCAGCCCCTGGTAAAGTCGCATGCCGGCGTAGCGAATGTCGTTTCGCGCAACGATCTGCAGGGGCAATGTTTCTTTCGCTTGCCACCGAAGCTGAATATCTGCTGCCGGTTCGTGGCCTAGATCGAGAACAGCCAATTGCTTGGACGTATTCGTTGAGCTTTCATCGCGGATGTTACTCGCGTTGTGTGCATCGGCTGGAGTGATCCACGGACGATCGCCCAATTGAAGTTCTCGCCACAAATGTTGGCTGCCGTCCAAGATGCGAAGCCGCCAGCGGCTGATGGGTGCATTAGCGGGAGTGTCAGCTAAGCGTATTCCCACTACATCCAGCTGGCTTGCGTCCCATTTCAGTTCAATAACCGGTTGCAGGCCGTCAGCGGATTTTGAAACGGCGTGTAGAAAAGCTGTGTGTGTTGCTTGCACAGCCTCTTCTTGCCAGCGCAGCGAATCTTTTCCACTGGCCGCGCTGCGAATCTGCCAGGACGTTATCGCTTGACTTTGACTCGAGAGAATCGAACCGTCGGTGCCGACAAACTCAGCTTCGACGCGAAGCACTGGTTCGGTTGTGGCTAACTTCGGCCGTGTGAATGTCCATTGGTAAGGAACAGATGACGCAATGTATCTTTGACCGTCACGCAACCCGATTCCCAAATACTGAGGATCCCCTGGAAGCCCAATGAACGGAGACGCCGATTGATAAGTTCGATCGGGCTGGTCAATCCAAAGTCGATAGCCAAGGCGAGTGACATAACCATCACTTTGTGCGTTAAAATAATTCTGACTCCCAAAGTCTGGCGTGGATTCGTAGCTCTGCGAAGCCAGTTGAAGCGGAGGCGACGAACGATCTGACGATGTCGGCCAACTGATGCCGCTTGCCGATGACCAGCCGTTGGGCAGCCATTGTCTGCCCATGGTCTTTTCAATTACAAGTTGTCCGTCAAGATAAACCACGTATCGAAACTCTTCGTAGATGGAATCCCCCGTGTGAAGTGTCACACGATGTTGCCCCGAAGGAATCCGCACGCTGCCGACTATGGGTGGCATACCGTTTTCAGAGACAGCACCCATCCCGAGCCGCAATTCGTAGTCTTGACCTTCCGGGACATACACATGCCACGAATGAAAATCGTCGGCGACAGCGGGCATTGCGACCGAGATCAATTCATCTTCGTTGTGAATCGGCAAGCGACTGGAAAGAGATAGCAGTTCGTTGCGCTGCTGAGTCAACGAGCGGTTCAAGCGATATGCCATGCCGATGGCTATACTAACCGCGATCAGCGTTGTCAACATCAGCAGATGCCGCAACGAGAATCTTGATCGCGGCGAACGACGTGGTGTTGATTCATTCATCGACCACCGCCGTCGCTACCCACTCTGGCTCAAAATCAAGTGGCGTTTCGCCCATGCGTAGTTGCTCCAAGTACGTCTCGCGGGATTTCGGACAAAGTATGATCTGTCCACCTTTGTAAGTTACGATAGCCTTGCCCGCAACTTCGTTGTCCTCCGCAGTACTTGGATCGTATAACTTCAACAATGGAAGAATCGTATCTCGGTTAAAGGAACGCGCTCCCTGTTTGCTGCTGACCAGTTTGAGAACGACGATTGCACTAAGCCGGTCAGCATTGAACCCGGTCCATGAAGTCTTCCTACTCGACCCTCGGAACGAGTAAAACGCCTGCAGACGGTTGTCTCTTTCCTGAAAGCTCACCGTCATCAGGCCGTGAATTGCAGTTGGCTGGGGCGAGCCCCAACTGGAACTGAATCCACCACTTTGATACAGCCCTTCTTCAGTAACGCGGCCGCCTCCACTCATGTTCATGAAATCGTAGCTAGGCGGCAGATAGCATCTGAATTGCCAGATACCTTTGATATGGGGTACAACTTCGAGCGGAACCTCAGGCACTGCAACTTCCACGATGTGGACTCGGTCGGGATCCTTAATGGACATCTTACCCAGTTCCGCTTCCAATTGACTTACATCAGCAGCCAGTCGCTTGTTTTCAGTCGAATAGTATATAAGCTCGATGCATCCGGCAAGAAACAATAGAATTACGAACAATCGAATTACGTATTTCATGTTGCCATTGTCTAATATTATAAGTGCAAGAACGTAGAATGGGCCTCCTGGTCCGTCCTACCCTGCAAATGATACAACAATTCTTCATCAAAAAGACGGGCCAGGAAGCGGCCATTTCGCGCCAATTCGCGACCGGCAGCTCCGCTCCGAAATCCCTCGTATTCATCCTCATTTACGGCGTATTGCGATGCTGTCGCTTCAAAAATCGAATCCATTGAAACGGGGTTCGCATGTCGGACACGCCGTCGGTGCAATACCGCGTCGTCTCCTTCGGACATCGATAAGACTCGTCTGAGCAAGTCCTCGCCGCCATAGACCCAATCACGAAGACGATCGATTTTGATATATTGTTCAATAGGGTCGCACCCCGCCTTCTCCTGCTAGACATTTGAAGGAATCGCCGAAATGAACTCATCTAACTACCCTACCACCATCTCACGCAGAGCGCTATTAAAGCGCTCGGCTGTTGGCTTCGGTTCGCTCGCGCTCGCAGCGCTGCTAGCGGAAGATTCAGTCGGGCAAACGGCCAGCCACAACCCGCTCGCAGCCAAGCTGCCACATTTTGCAGCCCGGGCTAAGCGGATTATTTTTCTGCTGATGTCCGGTGGGCCTTCGCAGGTCGATACATTCGATCCCAAACCGCTGCTGACACGCGACGACGGCAAGCCGCTGCCGTTTGCCAAGCCGCGCGTGCAATTCAACACGACCAGCAACTTGCTCAAGTCGCCCTGGAAATTCCGGCAATACGGCGCGAGCGGATTGTGGGTCAGCGAACTCTTTCCGCACTTAGCCGAGCGGGCTGACGATCTGTGCATGATTCATTCCATGCATGGGACGAATCCGGCTCACGGTGGAGCGATGATGAAGCTGCACACGGGCAGCGACAATTTCATTCGGCCCAGCATCGGCTCATGGGTGAGCTACGGTTTGGGCACCGAAAATTCCAACTTGCCAGCGTTCGTGACGATCTGCCCAACGTTGGCATTCGGCGGCGTTAACAACTGGAGTTCGTCGTTCTTGCCCGCCGCTCATAGCGGGACTCCGCTGGGCAACGCAAGTGTCCCAGCGGATCAGGCGCGCGTAAAGTTCATCCAGAACTCCAAGCTCCCACGCGACATTCAGCGTCTGCAACTCGATCGATTGAACGCGCTGAACCGCGCGCATCTCGCTCGGACCGGCTCCGAGGCGTCGCTCGAAGCTAGGATCGATTCGTTCGAGTTGGCCTTTCGCATGCAGTCGGAAATCCCCACGGTCGAGGACTTGTCCGGCGAATCAGCGGCCACGCTGCAGCTTTACGGTATGGACAATCCCCTCACCGCGAATTTTGGGCGGATGTGTTTAATGGCCCGCCGATTCGCTGAAGCCGGAGTGCGGTTCATTCAAGTCACACACAACGACAATCTGGTGCAATGGGATCAGCATTCAAATTTGAAGGCGGGGCACGAAAAAAACGCTCGCGAAGTGGACCTGCCGATTGCCGGTTTTTTGCTCGATCTGAAGCAGCGAGGTTTGCTCGAAGACACGTTGGTCTGGTGGGGCAGCGAGTTCGGACGAACGCCCACTGCCGAAGGCACCACCGACGGTCGCGACCACAACCCCGAAGGTTTTACGATGTGGCTTGCTGGCGGCGGAGTGAAAGGGGGATTCCGCTATGGCTCGACCGACGACTACGGCTACTTCGCGGCCGAAAACAAAGTCCACATCCACGACCTGCACGCCACGCTGCTGCACGCAATGGGCCTGGACCACGAGCGTCTCACCTACCGTTACGCCGGCCGCGACTTCCGGCTCACCGATGTCGAGGGCAACGTCGTCCGCGAACTGTTTGCGTAGCAGATGGGTTGCCGCAGGCGATTGCAACGGCGTGAGTGCGTTGATTTCGCCTCAGTTTCGCTTGACAATTCCAATTCGTCGTTTTCCGACCCCCAAAAGTTGTGTGGCAATCAACGACCGTTCAATTCCGGAGCTGGGGAACGAGTCAATGCTTCGTCATAAGAGAGCCTCAATCGGCTGGCCGCGATAAAGGCGGTACGGTCGACCCCCGTTGTCGTGAAACTCCCGATCCCTTGCAATTCCCAGACAATGGAAGATGGTCGCGGCTAGGTCTTCGGGCGTGTACGCTTGGGTTTCAGGTAGGCCGCCATGTGCGTCGGTACGCCCAATAATTCGACCGGGCTGAATGCCGCCACCGGCGAAGAAACAGGGAAACACGTCGCCCCAGTGGTGGCGACCGGGCGTAAAGACTTCACCCGAAGCATTCTTGCCTCCCTCAGCAATCGGCGAAATTTTCGGCGTGCGCCCCATCTCGCCGCACATTACAACCAGCGTTTCGTCCAGTAATCCGCGGTCCGCCAAATCGTCGAGAAAGCCGCTAAGGCAATGGTCGATCGATGGTAAAAGTTTTCCTTTCAAATCGCGGAAAGCGTTTTGGTGCGTATCCCATCCACGGAGATTGATCTGCACCATTCTTACTCCAGCCTCGACCAACCGACGCGCGACGAGAAAGCCCTGCCCCCACTCTTCGCGTCCGTACAAGTCGCGAGTACGGTCCGATTCCTGCGAGAGATCGAAGGGATTGCGTTGCCCCGGACGGGAAGTCAGCAGGAACCGCATGGCTTGTTGCCTATGAGCATCCCAGGCGGCCAGCGCAGGTAATTGCTCGCGCTGTTCTAGAGCTCGCCTCAGGTCGTCCAGCCGTTGTAGCAGCGCAGCACGGTTCTCCAATTGCGACACGTTGATTCCCTGCGTCTGACCGAAATCAGGCAGGTGAAAATCCGGATTGCGGCAACTCGAATTGTCCCACCATGCTTTTGGACCTGGTCCTGGGCGGCGTTCGGAATCGAGATTTGGATCATCGTGACTAAAACAGTTGGGGCACGAGCCCGCCGCATCTTTTGCATTGCATCTGCAGGCGAGGTCCACGCCAAGTCGATCGTATTGCGGGCCAAGTAGTCCCGATTCACGTCCCGGATAGCTCATCAGGCTGCCGCGTGGCAACTCAACGATTGCGGGCAAACCGACATCGTGGGCCGTCGGAGCAGCGAAGGCGATCATCGAGCCGATGGAGGGCCAACTGATCCGCTCCGGTCGCGACTGAGTGATCGAGGCATTAGTGTCTCCCACGGGCAGGGACTTCGATCCGGTGTGAAGCAAATACGAGCAACTGCTGTGCTCGTTGCGAAACTCACGCCCGGCGATGTGGTTCATGGTCCGAACGATAGAGAATCGGTCTGAGCGAGCCGCCAGCCTGGGAAGGTATTCACAAAATACTTCTCCGGGAACTCGCGTTTGTACGACCCCATATTCGCCTCGGATTGAATCAGGCGCCTCCGGTTTGGGATCGAATGTTTCGTGTTGTGAGGGGCCGCCCGACTGAAAGATGAACACTACCGATCTAGCCTTGCCGGGACGAACATCGCCCGTCGCCCCCTGTGCCTCCAATCGCAGCAGATCTCCAAGTCCCATTCCAAACAGGCTCATGCCTCCGACCTGAAGCAATCCTCGTCGTCCGATCTTAGGATGGTCTTCAACTCGACAGCCCGCTCGATGCATTTTGCTACTCGCCATGAAACGACCTCCAGCAAGTTTTGTGCAGTTTAGTCTAGCAGGCCTGAGGACAGCAGACCTGAGGACACAGCGGATATTGTAGCCCGCCATCCTCTGTGATTTCCGCGCTCGTAACGCCGTACATAGGGAATTATGCTTGAGGTCGTCAAGTGTCTTCCACGCTCTGGCGAGCGTAGCTACCGTCGCCAGACGGTGGACGTATTTGTGTCTTCCACGTTTGGCGAGCGTAGCTACCGTCGCCAGACGGTGGACGTATTTGTGCCTTCCACGCTTTGGCGAGCGTAGCTACCGTCGCCAGACGGTGGACGTATTTGCTGATGTTGCGGCAGCGGCTATGCTGGTTTTGTGGCCCCCTCAGCGAAAATGCCACTTCCCGCCGATTTACAGTCATCCAAGACTTCCCACCGATTTTCCCCTCGCGTTCGGTCGCCAGTGCGTCCATCGCACGCCGAAAATGGCTTTAGGACGAAAAGCAGCCTATGAAGACTCGAGTGTTCACCATTCTGCTTTTGTTTGGAAGCGCCTCCATTTTACTTGGAAGTGCCTGCACGATTCTGGCAGCCGATGGTCAGGAGACGCCGATCACTTTGGAAACCGCCAGAGAACAGGGGCGCATAAAGTCCAGATTCTTGAAAGCGACTCAGGCAGCCACCAAAGCCACCGACGACATTCCAACGGCTAATATTGCCGACTTTCAGAGTTCGGTTGCACCAATTCTGAACAAGAGTTGTCTCAACTGCCATGGTCCTAAAACGTCCGAGGGCAGACTTTGTGTCGATCAACTGAATCCTGACCTGCTGACTGGACCCGACATTGAGCGA
>JANLQO010000125.1:0-26148 GCA_031367855.1 Planctomycetia bacterium
CCTTCTTCCCAGAGCACTGTATCGGGCGGAGCGGCGTAGGCGGCGCAACATGAAAAGCATGCCGCTGACACTGCGAGAGTCGCGAGTCTAAGTAACCGGTGCAGGTTCTGCATCATGACGATGAACTTTCGTTTGGGGAGAGGGCGGGAAGGAAAGTCTGCTGATTATAGCTTCAAGTGCCGAACGAATTGCTGGCAAATAAGGGGTTTTCAGCCCGCAAACTAAGCCTGAAATTCCCGTCTTGACATCGGCCGGCGTTTTTTGCTTGAGACTTGGGACGATCGTGCGGATTATTCCGCTTCAGGCAAACTTTTCGGACAAAACCTGCCGATAAGCACGTCTGTAACGAGTTTTCGGGTCTTACCGACTGTATGCCTTGCGCGGTCCATATGGCAACTTTGCCATCGATCCCCGCTGGCATCGCTGACACACGGACTGACGAGCCGCTGGAGAGGAATCAATGAGAATGCTCAGTGGTAAATTGCACTGGCTGACTGTGGGGCTAGCTCTCCTTGTAAGTGCTGGCAGAGTTCACGGCCAATTGGGAGTTCCCAGCAAGCCAGCGGGACAAGCGCTTAAAAGCAAAACGCCCGTACGGCCTGCTTCCTATATGCAGGGAGCCGCGCCAGGCTACGAGATGCTGGACCCCAGCAGCATGGGCACAAGCCCAGGTGGTGACATGCCGATGCATATGGCTATGCAGGGCCCACCGCCGATGGATGTCATGATGGAGCAAGGTGGTTACCGCGATAGCGGAACCTACTGCGACTCAATGGGCGGCGGAATCCTCGGAGGAGGAGGAGGCCTGCTGGGTGGGAATGGTATGGGTGGCATGGGTGGGAATGGTATGGGTGGCATGGGTGGGAATGGTATGGGTGGTATGGGTGGTATGGGTGGTATGGGTGCGAATGGTATGGGTGGTATGGACGGTGGCTGCTCCGCCTGCGGTGGCAGTGGCTGCTTCTTCTGTGGAGCCGGCAATGGTTGCATCGGAAGCGGTCGCTGCATGGGACTGCTCGGAGCGCTTGCTCCCTACAGCGAAGGCGGTCGAGGTGGTCAACGCTGGTTTGACCTGAGCGTGGGCACGATCGGACTGGCGCGCACTAGCAACGTGGGGCCCTTCCAGAATGGTGAACAGAACATTGTGACGGGTGCATTCGGCCAAACCACCTTGATCAGCACTATTGGACAGAACGGAACGCCGGCGCTTTACAGTACGGATGTGAGTGCCAACAAAATGCGTTATGGATTGGAAGCGATTGCCAACGTACAAACGGGCCCTGGCGCCAACGTAGAAGTTCGCTACTTCGGTCTGAATAAATGGAATGACAGCAAGACAGTGCGCCTCGTGCAATCACCCGACTTGTTCTCAGTCTTCAGTCTCTATGGTACCGACCCAGTCGGCGGCTTCGACGACACCGACCGATCGTTCATTCACACTATCAACCTGTCCTCAGAATTGCATAGTGGTGAAGTGAACTACCGTCGCCAATTCGTGACACCCGCGTCGTGGATGCAAGGTGGATGGTTGGCCGGTATCCGATACTTGGACCTCGACGAGCGGTTTGGATTTGCAGCAACTGGCAGTCGCAACAACGCTTTCCAGTTCAATCAACTTCGATTCTTCAACTACGATACCAAAACTCGCAACGAGCTGACCGGTTTCCAGGTTGGAGGAAACTTGTGGTTCAATTTGGTACCAGGGTTGATGGCAGGAGTGGAAGGCAAAGGGGGCATATTCGGCAACCATGCTGAGTCTGAAACGCACGTAGTTGCCAACTCGATTCCTTCGGGACGCGAGTTCCTTCAAGATGGACGAACAGCCTACGTGACGGAGTTCAAAGCGTCGACTGTTTACCGTTTGACTTACGCCTGGGCTTTCCGAGCCAGTTACAACGTGTTGTATGTGGACAACGTAGCCCTGGCCCAAGAAAACTTCAACACTCGCGATCTCAGCAACGCAATCGGTTCGGGACAATTTACTCCCAACCGATTCCCGTTCCTCAACACCGACGGAGAAGCACTCTACCAAGGGTTCACTCTGGCGGGCGAATGGACCTACTAAATTCGCAAACTTGATGCGTGAAACGGAAAAGCTGGCTCATCCAAAAGAGCCAGCTTTTTTCGTATTGAGTGGGGAAAGCTTCTAGGCCTTGTCTCAAAAGGGGTCTGACCGTCCAAAGAGTCAGACCCTTTGGAGACAAAGCCCAGCACTTATTCGTATCGCAAGGCGTCGATAGGATCGAGTCGACTGGCGCGCCACGCGGGATAGTAACCAAAGCCAATTCCGACGAGGGCGGAAAACACCAGTGCGATCCCAGCCGCAGGTAGGCTGACGACGATTGGCCAAGGGCGTCCGGCCGACACGGAGTTGATAAGTGTCGTCATGCCCACCGAAGCGCCAACGCCGAGTGCCACTCCGATTGCGCCGCCGATAATCGACAACACTACCGACTCGACCAGAAACTGTAGCAGGATGTCCCGCGAGGTTGCGCCGACCGCCATACGAATACCAATTTCACGAGTTCGTTCGGTGACGGAAACCAACATGATGTTCATGATTCCAACGCCACCTACGACCAATGAAATGCCTGCGATTGCGGCGAGCATCATGGTCAGTGTTCCAGTGATTACCCCGAGCACCTTGGCGATCTCTGTAGTGTTGGCAACTTCAAAATCCGCCGCTTGGCCAGGGGCAATTTTGTGTCGATCAAGCAAAAGTGATCGCATTTCGATTTCAGCAAATTTCATCGCATCGGTGCTGCGGGCGGACGCGAGAATCAAGTTGACGGTGTTAAAGTTGCTACCCTGTAATCGTTTTCGGACGGTCGTATACGGCATGATCAAGACGTCGTCTTGATCTTCGCCGACCATATTCGCGCCTTTCGATTCCAGCACGCCGACAACTTCGAAGGGAATGTTCTTGACCCGAATCTGTTGACCTATTGGGTTCGAAGTTTGAAACAAGTTCTTTACGACCGTTTGACCGAGCACGCAGACTTTGTTCGCGCTCGTTACATCGCGCTCAGTAAAAAAAGTTCCCAACCGCGTCTGCCAATTTCGAACCGTAGGAAAGCTCTCATCAACGCCGAACATTTCGCGCGCCGTCCAATTGCTATTGCCCGAGATTGCTTGACCTGTTGCGAACACTACAGGCGTCGCAGCCAATACGCTTGTGCAATCTCTACTGAGTGCCTGCGCGTCGCTGGGGGTCAGTGACATGACTTGACTGCGCACTCCGCCGCGAGCCTGTTGGTTGCCAGGAATCACGACAATCACGTTGGTGCCAAGATTTTGGAACTCGCCTTGCACCAGTTCACTGGCGGACATGCCCACAGAAACCATGGCTGTTACGGCCGCAATGCCAATCACGACACCAAGGACGGTCAATCCAGCCCGCATCTTATTCTTCGCCAGCGCGCGCAAAGCAATTCGAATCGTTACGGAATCAAGCACGTGCGCACGCAAACTCTTAAAAATGGATGGCGTTTCGCTAGGAAAAAAAGGAATTGGCGCTTGGCCAATGCCAGTCCATTTTAGCTGCTTTTATGCCTCGCGCTCGCTACCAAGGCGAACTTGGGCGGAAAACGCAGGCAAATTCTCGCCGAGAGAACCACATCTTTGGGCAGCGCCACTTGTTTGCACCGTACAAGCCCGCAGCGCCAGCGAGTGACTTGCAACGATTCACTCGCTTGGGCTGCGAACTGGTATTGTCCGGAGTAGAAGAGCAAAGCGCGCTGTCAAATTAAGCAAGAATATCCGTGGCTACTTTGCCCGCGACATCCGTCAACCGAAAATCGCGGCCAGCGTAGCGAAACGTCAGTCGTTCGTGATCGAGTCCGAGAATGTGAAGAATGGTGGCATGCAGGTCGTTCACATGCATTTTGTTCTCGACCGCATAGTAACCATAGTCGTCCGTCGCGCCATAAGCATAACCAGCTTTCACTCCGCCGCCCGCCATCCACATCGTGAATCCATGTGGATTGTGATCCCGGCCATCGTTACCTTGCGCCGTCGGAGTGCGCCCAAACTCACCACCCCAAAGCACCAGCGTATCCTTCAGTAGGCCGCGGTCCTTAAGGTCTTGCAAGAAACCCGCGATCGGTTTATCCACTTCCGCCGCATTCTTCGTATGGCCTTGATACAGGTTGCCGTGTTGGTCCCATTGAACTTCGCTATCGCTGTGAGTCACTTGTACAAAGCGAACTCCCTTCTCCAAAAACCTTCTCGCCATCAAACATTGTCGCCCAAAATTCTCGGTTACCGGATCGTCAATACCGTACTGCCGGTGCGTCGCTTCGCTTTCACTTCCCAAATCCTGAATCGCGGGCATGGTCGATTGCATGCGAAAAGCTAATTCAAAAGAATTCAGTCGCCCTTCCAGGGCTTGATCGCGACCGACAGACTCTAAATGCGATTGATTCATCGATCGTAGCAGGTCAAGCTGATCGCGTTGCGTTTCGAGATTCATGCGAGTGTTGCGAACATGTTTTATATTGGCCGACGCCGCCGATTGACTGGCGTTGCCGATCGGAGTTCCTTGACAATGCGAGGGAAGGAAGGCGGCCCCCCAGTTATTCACTCCGCCATGCGCGAGTGTCGGACAAATCGTTATGAACGCCGGCAGGTTCTCGTTCTCACTCCCCAAGCCATAGGTAACCCACGAACCGAGACTAGGTCGCACAAACTGATCGCTACCGGTATGCAGTTTCAAAAGCGCTCCACCGTGCGCCGGATTGGTACCGTGTACCGATCGCAGAATGCACAAGTCGTCTACATGCTTCGCAACATGTGGAAATAATTCACTCACCGGCAAACCACTTTGGCCATGCTGATGGAACTTCCAAGGCGATTTCAGCAAAGTGCCTTGCTTGGCAAACGTCACGTCGGGCAACGCGAATGGTGGCTCCTTGCCGTGGTCGCGATCCAGCAGCGGTTTTGGATCGAAGGTATCCACATGCGACGGCCCACCTTTCATAAACAAGAACACAATCCGCTTAGCTAGCGCCGGGATTCGTGCCAGTTTGCCGGTATCGGCAATGGAAATTGGATCGTCACTGAGGCCCGTGCGTTCCAGCAACGCGGCCATGGCAAGTCCGCCGAAGCCGATTGCAGTGTGCTTTAGCAACTGCCGACGATGTCTGAGTTCAGAGTGACCGTTCATCGTTTACCTAACATAAATAAACTCGTTACCAGCCATCAAGCTGTGACAGAACATAGTCCACGCCGACAGCTCAGCCTCGTCACCTTGTGCGGTTCCAGCCGCTTTCCACTTATCCACAAAAGTCAAAGCGCGCTCTGTTTCCAGCGTCTGGGGATGCCGACCGACCGCCATCTCATAGGCTAAAGCGACGCGCCGCTCAGCCGCATTTGAATGTCGCAGCACTCGACGCGCAAACTCGCGAGCGGAATCCATGACCAATTCATCGTTCATCACCAGCAAGGCTTGCGGCGCAACCACAGTCGCGTTGCGACTACCGGTCGGCATAGTCGGGTCCGGAAAATCGAATTGTTCAAACAGCGTGTACAAATTGTTGCGTATCACCGGCAGGTACGCCGCCCGACGGATGCTTTCATACCGCGTGTGATCGACCGACGTATGATTGAAAACGAATTGGCGATTGCGCAACGGAACAGTCTTGCCGCCGAGCGATTGGTCCAAACGACCCGCGACCGCTAAAATTGAATCGCGTATCTGTTCGGCATCCAGTCGTTGCATACGAAATTTCCACAGCAACAAATTTTCCGGATCGACGGCAGCGCAAAGCGCTTCATCGGCATGTGTTGACTGCATCCGATACGCGGAAGACATCAAGATCGAGCGTTGCAATTCCTTGATCGACCACCCGGATTCCATAAACTGTCGAGCGAGATAGTCCAGCAACTCAGGATGTGACGGCCGATCACCAAGCCGTCCAAAATTCTCCGTCGATGTGACCAGCCCGCGACCGAAATGCCAACGCCAGATTCGATTCACAAACACACGCGCAGTCAGGGGATTCTGGGTGCTCGACATCCACTGCGCCAGCTCCGATCGACCACTTTGATGTTTAGCGAAAATCGGAGAAGTGCGCTCGGGTTGCATCACTGCGGGGAAACCTCGCGCCACCTCATCGCCCAATTGACGATGGTTTCCGCGGATGTGAATTGGAATGCTCGCTTGCACTTTTCCATCAGCGACCCCCATCGCTGCCGTTTCGTCCGGGGCATCGCTCTCAACGACACGCGCCTCGTCCATTAAACGGTAATACTCCGCTAGCGTCGCGTCATCAAACGCAAACTCAGGTTGCGGTGGAATTGCTAAGAAACCGGAAGCGTCATTGAGTGCCTCGCGCGCCTGTTCAAGCCGCACATCTTCCAGAGTCGTTGCATCCGGCTTGATTTTCTTGGCCTCCTCTAGCGCTTGCGCCATTTCCGAGAACAGTTTGCGATAGTGTTCGCCGATTGCCACCGCAGCACCCTTCATTGCGATTGAGTTCAATTGGTTAACATCGCATGTTGTTCCGGACGATTCTTCTCCCGCAGCACCCGTACCATCAACCAACTGATGCCAGGTCGCGAACAGCGGATCGTCGCGGTGATACTCTAGATGCAATCGGCAGTGATGTAGTATTCGCGGATGCAAACCAAGCGGCGCAGCCAGGGCAGCTACCTCTTTCAGAGTCGCCGCGGGTGAGAATTCAGCAGCCACCGCCAAATAATCCGCTGCTTTGGATTTCGCAGTGTCGCGAATTTTCGCTACCGCTTCACTCTTGTATTTGTTTGCCACCGCATTTTTTGCCGCGATCTCGGCTTCGACTACCTTCAATTGTTCCATTTCTGCGGCACTTGCAAATGAATGCTCATTCCAGTGCTTGATCGCGCCGGTATTCGTAGGGCCAAAAGTTTGTGTGCTCTTGAAGATCGCGGCCAGCGCGTAGTAATCGGTTTGCTTGATCGGATCAAATTTATGATCGTGACAGCGCGCACAACCCAGCGTCAGTCCCAAAAAGGCTTTCCCCGTGGCATCGATCTGTTCATCGATCGTATCCATCACCAGTTTCTCGCGATCCGGTTCGGCAAGCACCTTCGCACCTAGGACCAAGTAACCCGTCGCCGTCAACGATTCTCGATTCGCCCCAGCAACCAAATCACCGGCCACCTGCTCCATCAAAAAACGATCAAAGGGCTTGTTCGCATTGAAAGCATCGATCACATAATCGCGGTAACGCCACGCATTACCCAACGCTAGGTTCTCATCCAATCCATTTGAATCCGCGTACCGCGCTACGTCCAACCAATGCCGCCCCCAACGCACTCCGTACTGCGGCGACGCCAGTAAACGGTCAACTAGTTTTGAGTAAGCATCGGGTGCTGAGTCTGAAACAAATGCCGAAACCTCATCCTCAGTCGGTGGCAATCCAGTCAAGTCCAACGTTAAGCGCCGAACGAGAGTGCGTTTATCAGCTGGCTCCGCCGGTTGCAATCCCACCGATTCCAACCTCGCCAGCACAAAATTATCCACCGGACTATGAATCCAATCGCTGCGTGTCACGTGTGGAATCTCAGGTGACGCAACGGGTTGCATCGACCAGAATTTGCGCCCATCCTCGATGCTCATTCCAGTGGGTCCGACCGCAGGCGCTGGCACCGCATCGCGAGGGTCCGGCGCACCGAACTCGATCCACTTCACGAGCACAGCGATCTCAGCCTCGTTCAATCGACCGGTTGGCGGCATCTGCAATTCGCGATTCTCGTAGCGAACCGCTTCGACTAAACGACTTTGCGCCGGCTGCCCTGGCACAATCGCTGGACCACTATCTCCGCCCGCTGCCACACCCACTTGCGAATCCAACCTCAGTCCGCCTTTAATCTCCTTGGCGGAGTGGCATTCATAGCAACGCTCGACCAAAAGAGACCGAACGTTTTTCTCAAAAAATTCAAGCTGCTCGCGTGTTGGCCCAGCCCCCGCAGCGGGCTGAGCATCAGTTCGCTCCGTCGCAAACATCGTCAATGCAAAGAACGCAAACGCATACATCGCGTTACATTTGTGTCGCGAAAGCCACGCTTTGAAATAATGGATCATGATGACTCAAGGCGGGAATGGGAGTTCATCGCCGCAATTTGGGAGGCATATGAGCCGATCTGCGGATCACTGATTATAGCCCAAAACATCCTAAATAGACAGCGCCACTTTGAGCGACTAGCCCGCAGAACCTGCTAGTTGACCCAATGTCCCGGCTCCAAGAATTTCCGCCCTCGCAATCACGCATCCGGCAGCTCAGGTGATTTTGGCTCCGGCGGCAATGCCTCTTGGATCGATTTACCGATATGCAACAAAATATCTTCGCGATAAGCGGCGGCAGTGAGCTTGATGACTCCAGGGACTTTTCGTTCGCGTACGGTTTCGGAACCGCAATGCACGACCAGTGAAGGATGTCCTGTCAAGTTTGTAAGCGTCAGATCGTTGCCGCCAAGCACAACATCGACCGCAGACAGTTTCTGCTGCGTCTCAGTAATCAATCGGCCGCGCAGGCGATTGGCTTGAAGGAAGTGTATGGCTGTCACAAACTGAGCGTTGCGAAATGTACTGCTCCACAAGCCGTAATTGGCTGTTCGATCTGAGCGGTAGGGTGTCTCAAAAACTGCGGCCGCTTCGACGCCCAACATCACGCTCAACGCTTCGACAGGAATCTCGCTCTTGAGGTCGATCGACTTGGTCTTCGCGCCCGCAGACTTCAGATAGTCCAAAGCCGCTTGCTCGGTCGCGTTTAGTGGATCGTCGGTGAGTCCAATGGTTAATTCCGCGAGCTTGTGCTCAATGGGCCATTGAAAAGACCGCTCCACTACTGACGGATCTTTGCCGTCGGTGCCCAGAAGTGAACCGAAGACGAGTGCTAGGTCGTCGACGTGCCGCGCGATGGGACCGATCTTATCCATAGACCAAGCGAGTGGCATACAGCCAGCTCGACTAATGCGTCCAAAGGTCGGTCGCAAGCCGCTCGTGCGGCACCGGCGACACGGTGAGATAATACTGCCTAGAGTTTCACTGCCGAGGGCAAACGTTGCAAGTCCCGCAGCCACGGACGCTGCACTCCCTGCTGAGGAACCGCTGCTGCCTTGTTCGCTATTCCACGGATTGCGAGTCATACCGCCGAACCACTCATCCCCCCACGCCAACGCTCCCAAAGTCACTTTGGCCAATACTACGGCACCTTCGTCAGCCAATCGAGTCGCAACGGTTGCCGTGTTGGGTCGAACTTGATCTTTGAAGGGTTCCGCTCCCCAAGTTGTCTTCCAAGGCGGCATCGCGATGAGATCTTTCGCGACCCACGGAATACCATCGAGTACACCGCGCGAACGGCCTTCGGCCCGGCGCTGATCTGAAGCCCCGGCTAGCTGCATCGCATGTTCTTCCAGCAGAGTTACAACGCACTTCAGGAGTGGATCATAGCGTTTGAGCCGCGCGAGATACATCGTAGTCAACTCGCGACTCGACAGCCGCTTCGTCGCTAGCAGGCTTGCTTGTTGCGCGATTGACGTGAACGCCAGTTCGTCAGGAGCCGACGATTTTAGATTCACATCGACGGACCAAGCGACTTGAACCTGGCTAGGTGGTTTCGCCAAGGATCTGCCGGCGATATCGGCGGCCGCTGCTTCGTAAAAAAAGTCGGGTCGAAAAACTTGTGCCGGCGGAGTGTCGACATCGATCGTTATCTTGCGAATGCTCGCAGCACTTGCCAGCGTTTCCGCGAGGGATTTAGCGACCGCTTGACGTTCATCATCAGTCAATTGGAGGTCGGCGACCCACTCGGCTTGTTGGATCATTTCGGCCGTGATCGCACCTTTCTCGGCAACCTGTGCTGCCAAAGTGCGCTGAAATGCCAGCGATCCAACACTGATCGCGCTCAGTGCCTGAAGAATGGATCGGCGTGAAACGGGATTGCTAGGGTGCATGTGTAATTAGTCACTTGCGGTGCGAACTGTGGAACGATCGACTCGTGTCGGTGGGGCCGCCGATGGCGGTCGTTGTTAGAACAATGTAGTCAATTGTAGCGTCGCGGCAAAATCGTTAATCCACTCCATGGTTACTGGAGCGGTGGGGCCGATACCCGGGCTAACTCAGTACATGGGCTACTTCACGCTCGGCTTCATCCAGCTTTGGATGAAATGGGCCACGACGCAGTAGAGAGCGTTCTGCGCAAGAGAGTTCGTGCTATGGCGCCAGCACTGTCGCTTGTAGTGAGGGAGTGCGTTCGGTGATCAGTGTTGATTTCCCCGCTAACACTTTTCCGCTGAAGAATTTGGGGGTGCCCCACATGCTACTTGAGGCAGGGGCGGAAACATTGCAGGTTACTTGGGTGGTCGATTCGGTAATGGGATTGGGCGTTACGGTGACCGTGGCCCCCTTTATGCTAAAGGTATTGAGAATTTTGTTCGCAGCTGTGGTGGCTTCAGAGGTCGATCCACCGGGAACAATCACCAATCGGCAGGCCTCATAGGCAGCGTTATCGACAGCATGCTGTAGAATGGCGGCCCGCGCAAACTCAATGGAAGCCCAAAAGAATAGCATCACCAAGGGTAGAGAGAGCGCAAACTCTACCATCGTGGCGCCTCGGCGATTTTCTTTACATCTGGGGTGCATGAAACTGGTCCGCGGGCTATTGTGTCAACAGGGTGGGCAGGGAAGCGGCGATATCGCTAAACACTGTTTTCAGCTGGGCAGCGGTCGACGCGTGATAGTGTCGCCCATTTCCAATGGCAGCCACTTGTTGCATCCGAGTCTGATCAGCTTCATCGGAGAACGTAACGGCGAAGATCATGATTCCAGCATCTGCCGCCGCCTGGGCTGCAATCAGCGGGTCGAGGCCCGTGTTATGAATTCCATCTGTCATCACGACAAGCACTTTGGCGGCACCTGAACGTTGACCTGGACTGGACGTGAGCGCTGCGGCGCCCTCGGCAATTCCGCCACCCACGTTCGTGGAGCCCATGGTAACCATACCCATGGCGGCCGTAATGGCAGCATAGTTGGAAGTCAAACTGGCGTTGGTGATGGCGGTGTCGCTGTAACTGCTTAGTGAAAGCATTTCATTGCCCGGTGAACTGCTCAGTTCACTTGTAAACACATTAACTGCTGCCACGAGATCTAGCCAACGCGAGCCGGTCGGAGAGGGGTCGCCCCATTGCCAGCCTGAAGGCGCTAATGCAGGGACGGGGGTCGTTCCACTAATCTCATTTGCCGCGTAGGCCATCGAGCCGGAGCGATCTAGTACAAGTCCAACATCTACCTCCATCTGCGTTGAAACGGCTTGCTGAATCGTCGGCACAGAACTGGTTCCAAGGACGCTAGGCATGAGAAGTCGAATTGGCCCATCTTGGTTCAAACTGTCGCGATGAGCTGCGACTCGCATGGCATTAGGATTATTCGAGTTGATGGTAAAATCATAGCGCCCGCCAGACTGACGCATCGACTTACCGAATTCGATATCGGCGTCCGATAAATTGAGTCCGCTGCCAGCGACAGAATTCAATGCAGCCAGTTGCTTGGCGCGCTTTTGGGCAGTTTTCGTGTTGCCAGTGATACTGAGGTCACGACCGCCAGCGCGAGTTGCTGCGTCCGTAGCAATGATCATCTCAGTCCGAGAGAGTTCGATGTAAGCGAGATTGATCGCAATCGCTGACATTAATACCGCAACCGGCAACAGCAGAACCATCAATACGATCACTGCACCCCGTCGGACTACGGTTTTTGAATGTCTTTTTGGCTGGGCTGAATCGGACATGTTGGAACTCGATGGAACAAGTGTTTAGAGCTGAGAGCAAGTCAACGCTTAAATTGAGAGAACGTCTAGTATTCCTTCATCAGCGTCACTTCTCCCGTAAGCGAGCGACCCCCGTAAAACCATGGCGAGAACGGGCTGTTGTTGCTGCATGGCGCCGTAACTCGCACTTGAATCAACGTACCGTAGGGCAACGTTTCATAATTCGCGGGCGATACGGAGACACTGGCTGACTTGACCTTGCGATCCGTGAGAACCGTCGCGCAGTAACTATTGACCTTGGCCGACGTCGAACTTGGAATAAGTGCAACGCGAGCACCTTGGTAAGCGCAAATCTCCAGCGACTGCTGAAGGAAGATCATCGTGGTCGTTTCAATGGTTCCAAACAAAATCAGAACAAATACAGGCAGAGTGATCGCTAATTCGACCACCGCTGTACCACGGCGACCTGCACGCGGGTGTCGTTTTGGGGTGAATTTCGTCATCAGCGACCGCCTTAGACAGGTTTTGCAGGTGGGCCCGGAACAAAGGCCTACGTCCACAAACCTAGTATTGCTTCAGGCGGAAGGCGGTCATTCGCCGAAGGAACTGGCCGAACTCTCGCTTGGCCCAAAACGAATATGACGGTTGTGCCAACAGAATTGATCGTGCTTCACCCATTCTAATTTTGGGTGGCACGCTCTGCGGCTTTGCGAAGGGCGTGGTGAATTCGCAGGATACTACTTACACACCCATCGAAGACTTTGACCCATCCTACACACCCATCGAAGACTCTGGGTATGCCACCTTTCTTCCAAGAATCCCAATGGAAACTGCACGAAGCACGCGTTGAAAGTGACGTTTTTAGCCCTGGGGATCGAGTGCTTGCGAACCGATTCCGCGACCGGCTGGCATAAAACGACACAGAAATATTCCGAAGAAGTAAAGTCCAACCATCGGAAAGAATAAACCCAACATCGTGTAAACGTCCGCCGGTGTCAGTACCATCGCCAAGAATGCAATCACAAGCACAGCCATTCGCCACTGCTTGATGAACATCTCGACGCTTACGATTCCAAAACGATGCAGCGCTAACATGACCAGCGGCAGTTGAAACGCAATGCCGAAGCCTAGCGGAATCATCAAGGCCAAGGACATGTACTCGTTCAAGCGTGGTGCCATGTCAATTTCCATCTCCAAGTTGTACGTCAACATGAATGCCAACATCAGTGGGAAAACCACAAAGAAGGCGAGCGAGATTCCCGCGAAAAACAGCGCCAAACTCAGCGGCATGTACCAATAAACGTAGCGCCGCTCGTGCGGATACAGGCCGGCCGCGAGAAACTGCCATATATGAAAGAAAATCCCGGGGCTGCCAATCATTGCTCCAACCACTAACCCGGCCTTGAGCCAGATCATGAAGCCTTCGAGAACATTGAATGTCAGCAACTTGTTCTCGATGGGCCGCCAGAGCAACAGCGGTTGCAGTCGCTCAAGCCTAGCCACGTCAACATCTTTCCAGGGATTGTGTGTGCTTTGACTTGCTTGAGGGTTGGCCGTCTCATCGCTAGGCTCGGTTGGAGCAAGTTCAGGGGCACTGCCCGACGCTTCGGCTACTGGCAAGGATGCTGGCGAACTAAGTTCCTGAGGATCGATAAATACGCGTTCCGGTACGACGCCGTTGGTTTGCATCCATTTCGCCATTTCGGGTGACGCGACTACTCCGTTGGCTTTGTAAAACAGTCGTTTGGCCTGTTCAATCTTGAATTCACTTAGGGATGCGCGCAATGGTGCTTCAACGAATTTGACAACGCTTGTGCCAAAATATAAACCCACCGCCGTACCAACGCCCAACCAAATGAAGGCCTTAGTCAACGCTTTGCGAAGCTCCTCCAGATGCTCGCCAAATGACATCGAACTTTTTTCGAATAGGTCATCGACCAACTGTTTCGACTTCTTGAGCATCCACGCTTTCCTTTTTTGCGGTCGGCTGGCTAAATCACCAGCCGGAAGGGGTAGGCCCGCGTTTGGTTAGTCCTGTTAACGAACGCGCGCCGACAGGTAATACTACCAGCATACATTGATCTACGAATATGCGGAGGGATACTGGCAAATTCGCTGGTCCCCGATGGAATCTTCGCTGGATACTCAAAATTTGATTGGAATTGAATGCCGGCCGCCTATTTCCTGGTTACAAAGCCCGCCTTCCGCGACTATCTGTGGGGGGGCCGAAAACTCGCGACGGTGCTCGGCAAATCGCTACCAAGTGATGGAGTGTGGGCCGAAAGCTGGGAAATCGTGGATCATGCCGAACATCAAAGTGTGATTCAAAATGGAGAGCTGGCAGGCATGTCGCTGCGCGAGGTCTCCCAAGCCAATCCGAGGTGGTTGTTCGGGGATTCTAAAATCAAGCAGTTACCTTTGCTTTTGAAGTATCTCGATTGCCGAAGTGTGCTGAGTGTTCAAGTGCACCCCGCAGACAACTATGCGCGCCAAATGACTCCGCCTGACTTGGGGAAGACGGAGGCTTGGTACATAGTCGACGCCGAGCCCGGTGCCGTGCTTTACGCCGGACTCAAGCCAGGCGTAACCCGCCAACAGCTCTACGAGGCGATTGCAGCAGGCAGTGTTGAGAACTGCCTACATCGGCTCGAGCCCAAACGCGGCGACTGCGTATTCATTCCAGCCGGCACGGTACACGCCCTAGGAGCCGGCTTGCTGGTGGCTGAAATCCAACAAGCGTCAAACACCACGTTTCGCTTGTTCGATTGGAATCGCGTTGATGCGCACGGTAAGCCACGAGCCTTGCACATCGACCAGTCGCTAGAAGTCATCGATTTCGAAGGCGGTCCGCGACCCTTGCAAACGCCTACTGCCACGCAACAACCGGGGCGTGAGCGGCTGGTTAGTTGCGAGCAATTTTTCTTTGACCGCCTGACCGGCGAAAGTGAATTGGCCGGTGACGGACGGTTGCATTTGCTGACTGCGCCGTATGGCGGAGCGGAATTAGCATGTGGTGCTGAACGACTGCCCATGGCGATCGGCCAGTCTGTGATCGTTCCGGCCACCATGAGGACAGTTCAAGCTACGGTGCAAAAAAGTTGTATCTTGCTGGATATGTATGTCCCGTAACTTACGCTGGAGCTTGTTCCATCATCTTCTTGCGAACCTTGATGAGCAAGGCTTTTGTAGCCCGAATGCCAGCGTACTCGTCTAGCTTGCTACCTTCGTATTCGATACCGACCCAGCTCTTGTACCCCGCGTTGGTTACGATCTTCATCATCTTGTAGTAATCGGTCTTTGTCTCGTTTCCTTCAGCGTCGAAGTCGTGGCTCTTGGCGCTCACCGCCTTGGCGTAAGGCATCGTTTCGGTAACACCTTGATATCGATCGTAATCGTGGAAGTTGCCGAAATCAGGTAATGTTCCGCAGTTCTTCAAACCAACCGAGGCAATCGTCTCGGCCAACCACTTGCCATTGGAGCTAAGTCCACCGTGGTTCTCGACGATCACGCCGATATCGTGCTGTGCGGCAAACTCGCTGAGCCGTCGCAGGCCATCAGCCGCCAACTTCTTCGCTTCTTGATAATCATTTGTCGACTGCGCGTTGACGCGAATCGAATGACAACCAAGGAACTTCGCCGCTTCGACCCACTTGTAGTGATTCTCAACCGCGACCTTGCGTTTAGCTTCGTCGGCGTCACCCAGCGCGCCTTCACCGTCGATCATGATTAGCACCGCTTTGACTTTCAGATCATCGTGACGCATTTTCAATTCAGCGAGATACTTTTGGTCCTTAGCCTTATCCTTGAAGAACTGATTTACGTATTCGACAGCGTCAATCTCGAACTCTGCCTTCGCCGTCTTAGCAAAGTCCAGGTTGTCGAGTTTGCCACTGAACAGGGTTTTGTGAAGCGACCATTCGGCGAGCGAAATGCGGAAAGGCATTTCCTTCTTAGGGTCCTGGGTCTTCAGGTCCTGGGTCTTCAGGTCCTGGGCTTTGGCTGCGTCTTGGGCAAAGCTAACGGCCGGCGTTGCCAGTGCTGCTCCCGCTCCCAGAGCGGCAGCCATTTGAAGAAAACGTCGGCGTTGCATTTCATTTTGCATGAGTGACTCGCTTTGAGAGCAGAGAGGGTGAACTGGGGTCAGTGAAATAGGGGGCAGTGTCCGATTGCGGTTAGCCCATATCATATTCCCCGCCCCACCAACTCGCAATTAACATCTTGGAGATTCGCTACAGACCTGCAAATCATGGTCGACCATACTTTTTACCATCGCATCGAAACTAGTCGTCGGTCGCCAATCGATCGACTTTGCCGCTTGCGACGGATCGCCAATCAACCGAGTTGGGTCCGCTTTGCGCAAGAATCTTGGATCTGTTTCAACAAATTTCCGCCAATCTAATCCCACGTACGCAAAGGCAATTTCCAGCCAATCGCTGACCCGATGCAGTTTGCCGGTCGCGAGCACCAAGTCGCAAGGCTGCTCCATTTGCAACATACGCTGAAATGCATCGACGTAATCGATCGCACATCCCCAGTCTCGTTGACCGTCTACATTGCCTAGGACGACATTGGATTGGAGGCCAAGTTTGATGCGAGCAGCGGCACGGGTGATCTTGCGAGTCACGAAAGACTCACCCCGGCGCGGCGATTCGTGATTGAAACAGATCGCGTTGCAGGCGAACAATCCAAAACTCTCGCGATATACGCGGACCATGTTGGTAGCAAATGTTTTCGCCACTCCATAAGGAGTAATCGGACGCAAGGGTGTCTGCTCATTCTGTGGTTGCTCCTGGGGCTGGCCGAACATTTCAGAACTGCCAATGTGCAAGAATTTCGGCGACGGTTCCAGGTCCCGTACGATCTCCAGTAGCCGAAGAGTTCCCATGGCCGTGAATTCGCAGGTAGATTCAGGGATCTCAAAACTGGCCCCCACGTGGCTCTGCCCCGCCAGGTGATAGATTTCGTCCGGATGCAGCTTGTTGAGCAAGCGACGAATCGTGGTGATGTCGTCCAAGTCCGCGTAGTGTAGAAACAGCCGCTGATTGTACAGTTCACTGTTAGCGGTCAAGTGATCCAATCGCAATCGCACCGTCGAGCTACTGCGCCGTACGATGCCGTGTACTTCATAGCCTTTTGAAAGTAGCAATTCCGCCAGGTAGCTACCATCTTGGCCAGTTACCCCGGTAATCAGCGCCTTCTGGTTTCTGTCCGTCATGCGTATTCCGTTTTCAAAGCTCAAAAAGTCGCTTTTAGTTGCAAGACCACTTTAGCAATGTTCGATTCACCGACGCCGAAGCGATCGCATTATTCTCCACCCGGCTCACAACCGCAACCGCTTTTGCGAAGGCCTATCGACTGAAAAGGTATGCAAAGTTCTTTACAGGCTCGCGGAAATCCCTCCGAATTCGCAGCGGCGATGGTTACCGTTTGGTAGAGTAAAATGAAGTTTGATATAGTCGATGGTGGCAGTCCTTCTATGCCTGCCCAACAAACTGACGAGAACAAGCATGTTTCGCTCTATGGACTACCAGCCAATCCGTTATTCGCGCCGGCAAGCCATCATGGCTGGAACAAGCGGTCTGGCTGGAATTTCTTTACTCGACTTGCTGCGAGCAGAAGCCAATGCGGGGATTCGCTCGTCGGTGAAGTCCATCATCAATGTGCATCTCGACGGTGGCCCACCACAACATGATACCATTGATCCCAAGCCCGACGCGCCCGTTGAAATTCGCGGAGAGTTTCGGCCAATCGCAACCAAAATCCCTGGTTTTCAAATCTGCGAATTGATGCCCAAGGTCGCTTCGATTGCTGATCGAATCTGCTTCATTCGCTCCTTGGTGGGATCTGCGGGAGCTCATGACGCATTCCAGTGCCAATCTGGATTTGCAAAGTCCGATCTGAAGATGATTGGTGGTCGTCCAGCCTTTGGATCCATCATCAGCAAGTTATTGGGTGGGAAAAGCGACTCGGCACCGACCTTTATCGACTTGATGCAAGGTAGGCCGTTAGTGCGGAACAGCGCGCGTCCCGGTTTTTTGGGCCAAGCCTACGCGCCGTTTCGACCCGACCTATCAAAACTATTCAGCCGCGAACTTGAACCGGGCATGAAAAACGAGTTGGCCGCGCGTGGCCCAAACCATACCCTGGCATTGACACTTACCGAAGGGCTATCGCTGACGAGAATGGATGATCGCCTAAAATTGCTTTCCCAGTTTGATACTTTTCGTCGCGACCTGGATTCGCATGGAGCCATGGAAGCGATGGACAAGTTTAGTCAACAAGCGGTCACCCTGCTTGCGTCAGGGCGACTTGCCAACGCGCTGGACCTCGCTCAGGAACCCCCCTCTATTCAACATCTGTACACACCTGTCGCCACGAGCGCAGGCGTTCGGTCCTACACCAGCGAAGACGGCCACGCCGCTAAAAAACTGCTACTCGCCCGTCGTCTCATCGAAGCCGGAGTACGCTGCGTCAGCGTCTCGTTTAGCGACTTTGATACACATTCCAAGAATTTTCCCAGAATGCGAAACCTCATGCCTATGGTGGACCATGCGTTGCATGCCTTGCATGTCGATCTAGAATCTCGGGGAATGCTCGGCGATGTAACCGTGGTGGTGTGGGGCGAATTCGGACGTACGCCCCGCATCAATGCTGAAGGTGGCCGGGACCATTGGCCAGAGGCTGCGCCAGCCATGCTCTTCGGTGGTGGCATTCAAGGCGGCCGAGTCATTGGGGCAACCGATCGAATGGGTGCCAAAGTGGTCCAGCGACCCGTGACACATCAAGAGGTCTTTGCGACTCTTTATCACTGCCTTGGAATCGACCTGGCACGCACTGCGATCCTCGATCCTACCGGCAGACCACAGCACCTGCTCGAGAAAACCGACAAGCTTAGCGAAGCCCTTTAGAATAAGACGCCAGTTAACGCCCAATGGCACTTATCTTTAGACACGTAGGTCCGACTCGCCCACGTGATATCACGCAAAGTGAGTGCATTTAGCTAACGCCGATCAGACTTGATCTGGCAACTTGGCCACTAACATCTCAAACGAAGTCACTCTGGCACATGGCAGTGTTGCATCAAGCGGAGCATTGCCAGGCCGAACGCTCGCTACCACTTGCAGGCCCGCTTCCCTAGCAGCGATCAATTCGCCGCCAACATCGCTGACAAAGATGATCTCAGCGGGCGGCAATCCCCAGTCGGCAGCAACGCGCTGGTAACTGCTGGCTTCGCGCTTGGAACCGCTCGTAGTATCGTAGTGACCGCTGAACAGATGCAAGCAATTACCGAGTCCTTCGATATGCCCGAAGAACAGTTTTTGTGCCGCGATACTACCCGAAGAATAAATGCGAACATCCAAACCGTTTTCTCGCCAGCTCTCGATTTGGGGAATCACGTCTCGGTAAATGTGTGCTCGCAATTTTCCTTCCTGGAAACCGTCCGACCAAATCAGACCTTGAAGCGCTTTCAAGCCCGTCGCTTTTGCGTCGCCATCCATTAAGCGATGCACTTCGGAAATCACCAACTGCCGAGCCGACTCTCCTGTGGCGAGCGACCACTGGGACAACGAAGGCTGTTCCGCATCGCGGGCTATCTGCTCGCAAACAGCGGATACATCCGAGCGGGAAAAATTTGAAGCCAGAAATTCTTGCAGCCGCTCGCGCACGAACGGAAACATCACATCGTGTACAAACGAAATGCTGGACGTGGTGCCCTCGATGTCGAGCAAGATACCCCGCGCAGTCAACTGGATCGTATCAGGTTGGCTCATTACAGCTTGATGACCGATTCAACTCGATTGCCCGATTGCAAGTAGTTCTGGCCAAAACATAGCGGCTGGTAAGTCGAATGCACGCCCTGTTCGACGTAATGCGGCGTCCAACCTCCTGCGTCCTCGAACAAACGAATGCAGCGAATTGCCTTGTCGCTGCAGAGGTTGAACCAATGCTTAGTACCATTCGGAACGTTGATCAAATCGCCCGATTCAACTTCGACCGCGAACACAGGGCCCGTTTCGGGATGAATATGAAAAACGCCACGACCTGCCACCGTGAATCGGACTTCGTCCTCTGAGTGCGTGTGCTCCTTGTCGAACTTGGCCAACATTGCGTCCAAATTGGGAGTTTCGCAATTCACATTGATAACGTCCGCCGTCACAAAGCCACCGCGCGCCTTCAAGGATTCAATCTCGGGCGAGAACTCTGAGAGTATCTGCTCGTTCGTTGCATTTGCCGGCAAGCGGCCTGCAACAGGCCAGTGTTCGTACCAAATACCATACGGTTCTAAGAAAGCCCGAATCTCACTGACATCCGTGATCGTGCGATTCTCGTCTGCAATAGTAATTTGTGCCATGGCTCGACCTCGCTCTATAAAAAAACTTGGGTTATAGGGGTTTGCAGCACAACCTGGGATCCTTGTCCGCCCAGCGCTGACAAATGGGGCCCTGGCCAACGGGGCGCTGACCAACGGAACTCTGTGCAACGGGACATGCGACCCATCTTAGCTTAATCTTTGGGGATGGGTTTGCTAAGGAAGGGGAGGACGTCAGGCAGGACTTTCACAGAGGTGCTCAATCGCAACGGCACCGGAGCACCGACATCAAACTCGTATTGCACGAAGGAAGCTTGCCAGCCCTTTTCCGGGGCGACCAATTGAACTTCGTAGTTTCCGTCACTATTCTCACTCAACTCCTGTGACTTGTACGCCTTGCCGATCGTATCCACACGGAAATCGCGCGCCTCCGGATTGACGGCTTGCCACAGCAGAACTCGCTTCGGCAAGGTCTTGCATTGAACGCTCAAGCGATTTTTGGCATCGAACTTCCAATTCAACTCAGGTCGCGGCGTGTCGTTCACAATGGAGTAGTGAAACGCGATCAGAGTTTCGATTGCGTTCGAGTCCTTCAGTGAATGCTCGGTGTTGGGTACATAACACAAATGTTTTTCACCCGGCAGTTCGCCGAAGTAAAATTGTGACGAGTCAGGTAGGAAGAACTGATCACCCGTCGCATTGATAATGCACTTGGGCATCGTGAAACGATCCCGATAGGCAAACGGATCTTCGACTTGCAGTAGCTTTGCATAATTGGCAGTATCGCGGCGCTGCATGACTCGATGATCAACATACTCTTCAATCGCAGGCGCCCAAAAACCGTACGCTCCATAGTGGTGCCGCATGGAAACATCCATGTTCAGCACATCAATTACCAGTGGAGCAATCGCGATAACTCGCTTGTCAACCGCAGCGGTCATCCAAGTTGTCCAGCCGCGCTTCGATCCTCCCGCAACCACGAATTGGTCCACTTTCAACTTGCCACCCGCTGCGCTTGCCAAGAATGCCTCGACCGTATCCATCGCACGCACAACTGCCTTAGTCATCGGGCCGCGAGCCGGCCAACGATCGTCGCCAGTCTTGATGAACTGGTCCCAGGTGTAGCCGATTAAATCATCTTCCACTCGAGGCTTTCCATCACCATGGAAAATCAGCGGCTGATTCGGCACTTGCTTGAGTTCAGCCACGACGCTATTGGTCGCAATACCCACGGCAGCTACGCGTTCATCCAAGCCCTTCGGCGGCTCCTTACTGTTGCCACCACCCCCGATGAACATCATCGCTTTATTGGTGGTTACTGCCTTAGGCTTGAAAATCGTCAACCAGTGTTGCCACACTGGGCGATCGACTTCTTCCGGCGTCAGCCACGTTTGGCTCTTCATATCGATTACATACAGAGTTCCCGCAGGGGTTGTCTGGCTGCCTACTAGTTCCCAGTGGTAAGTGCTATCCGGCGCGGCAACATAGCGGTCGATCGACGTCAGCTCTTTGTTCAACGGCGTTTGCACAACTGGATTCGGATCGAGCTTACTCGCAGCGGCGATGCCCGTCTCTTGTGAGTACGAATTCGCTGCACATAAGCCCATTAAGGTAAAGGCTATAAGCCCGGGCAGCGAGCTTCGCGAAGTTCGACTACCAGCGTGTGAGTCTGATCGGATGATAAGCATACGTGAGCTCCGCAAGGCGTTCAGTACATTCCAAGGATGACCAAAGTCTATTCCGCATTCGCTTGCTATTCAAGCCAAGCAGGAACAAGCTGGACAACTTCCGCAGGCGAAGCGTTCAACAACTAGCAGTTGTCTCTAGAAACAATCAACCTAATGGTTCGTGCAGCAATCCACATGTCGAGCCAGAATGAGCGTCGTTCGACGTACTCGAGATCAAGCTCCATCATGCGTGAGAAACTCAAACGGTTCTTGCCACAAACTTGCCATAAACCCGAGATGCCAGGTTTGACTTCGAATCGCTTTTGCTGCCAGGCCGCATAGTCATCCCAGTCAAGAACATCGGGCCGCGGACCAATCAGGCTCATATTACCGATCAGCACATTCAGCAACTGAGGAAGTTCGTCGAGAGAGCGCTGTCGAAGGAATGCGCCGCCTGGAATCAAGCGATGGGAAAGATCTGGCTTAGCAATGACCTCATCCAACTCGGCTAAACTTGAAACATAATCCCGATGCTCCAAAGTTGCCATTTCCGGATCGCTCGTATGCATGGTTCGAAATTTAAAGATAACGAAAGGTCTTCCCATTTCGCCCAAGCGGGATTGTTTGAAGATGGCTGGCCCACTCGAAACGCAACGGATGTACAAGGCAATCATCGCCAGCAATGGCATCAACAATACCAGGGCAATTGCAGAAACTACGAGATCTATTGCTCGTTTCCACCACGGAGTAGGGGACCAGACTAAGGGCGAAGAGACCAGTTCGCAAGAATCGAATTCGACATCTCGCGCAACCTTAAGACCTACACGATCCAATTGACTTGAATCGAAAGGCGGATTCTGGATGTTTAGATTCATGAATGGACTGCATCTCAGCGATGGGCAATCGTGCGTCTCGAACTTGATCAAGCTCTCGTTGAAGGTGATAGTATAGCCAGGATTAAACCTTTATCTAGATATTACTACCCTCCCATTCGTGGTGGTTTACCACAACCTCGCCAATCGCGCTTACCCTTCCGGCAAGGCGGGAATATCTGCCGACCCTCCGCCCGACGGATGGACAAAAATCTGCCATTACGTATACGAGCCTCAGCTCTGAGAATGGCGATTTATCGCCGACTATTCCTGGCTACCCAGCGTGCCGCAGGTTTCCTCCGCAACTCGCCGAATGTAGTTAGCAAAATCCACGTCTTCGCCGTGGAGCAAAGCGGGCAAGGCAGCGCGAAAATCCTCGCGACGACACCACTCTCGCATGAAATCGTCCCATGAGTGCCAGCGACGAACCTGCTGCACCGTCATGTTGTCGCTGTAAGCGGTCAAATAGGCGCGCTCAAAAAGCGATATCAGAATTTCGAACAGGACTTGCGTGCGCTCCTTCTGTTCTTCATTTAAATCTGTAGTCGCTACTTGTGTTCGCAGCTTCAGGTCCGAATGTTCCAGCACCAACTTCAGGAAGTCGATGTAGGCATCCGACAGCAGTTGATAGACTTCTTCATCTTCGTTGTCGCGTTCTTTGCGCTGCTCGAGCACGAAGGTATAGATTGCCAGCGGCAATCCAAAAACGGTTACCACGTTGGCTAACAGTTGCCAGAAATCCAGTGTTTGCATATTACTCGACTCACAAGCGCCTGGCAGAGCCAGATGGCACACACATCCACGTCTCTTGATTCATGTCGCGGACGAATGCTAAACCCGGATGAATCCGATTTAGCAAAATTGCTACTGCTTATTTTCCGCTGCGAGGGCTCGTGTTAAGCGTACCATCTCAATCGCTGCCTCCGCTGCCTCGCAACCTTTATTGCCAACATTACCACCAGCGCGATGGATTGCTTGTTCCAGTGTATTGCACGTTAGCAATCCAAACGCAATAGGCTTGCCCGTTGTGGTCATTAGCTCCATCAGCGCATGGCTTACAGCACGATTGATATGTTGGTCATGCGTTGTCTCGCCACGAATCACGGCCCCCAGCGTAATCACGGCGGTGATGGAGTCATTCTTCGCTAGCCATGTTGCGGCCAAGGGTAGCTCCCACGCGCCGGGCACACGCACCACCACAATATTCGCCGATGCGATACCTGCGGTGGTTAATGTTTCGACCGCGCCGACCAGCAGTTTGTTGGTAATGTTTGAGTTATAAGTCGAAACAACAATCGCATAGCGACCATCGCAATTTTGCGTTTCAAAACGTATCTCGTGAGTCATGGGCGTTTGCAAAGTTACGATGGTTAAATTAATGAACTGGCAGTGGCTGATTGCGTTAGGAATTCGTACGCAAACTCATTAGGAACTCGGCGTTGGATTTGGTTTTTTCCATACGTTGTAGGATTTTCTCCATTGCATCGGGCGCGCTGAGTTCGCTGATAGCGCGTCGCAGTGCAGAAACACGTTTGTGTTCCTCGGGATCCATAAGTACTTCCTCACGGCGTGTCCCGCTGTGATTGATATCGATGGCAGGCCACATACGGCGCTCGAGCATCGAACGATCCAAAACGATTTCCAAGTTACCTGTTCCCTTGAACTCCTCGAAAATTACGTCGTCCATGCGACTGCCAGTATCGACTAAAGCGGTTGCGAGGATGGTGAGTGAGCCGCCCTCCTCAACTTTCCGAGCTGAGCCGAAGAATGACTTGGGTCGCTGTAGCGCATTGGCATCCAGTCCGCCGGTCAGTAGTTTGCCGCTCTGTGGACATTCACTGTTCCAAGCTCTCGCAAATCGCGTAATGCTGTCGAGAAAGATCACCACGTCGACGCCATATTCGACCATGCGTTTGGCTTTTTCAAGAACCATATGCGCAACTTGAATATGTCGCGAGCTGGGCTCATCGAAAGTACTGCTGACGACTTCGCAGTTAGGGCCTCGAACTTCGCGGGCCATATCTGTAACTTCTTCAGGTCGTTCATCAATTAGCAAAACGATTACATAAGCGTCGGGATAGTTCTTCAGAACAGCCCGGGCCATCTTTTGCATTAAAATCGTTTTGCCCGCTCGCGGTGGGCTGACAATCAACCCGCGTTGGCCGAAGCCGATCGGTGCAATCAAATCAACAACGCGCGTTTCTAGCACGTCAGCGGTCGTCTCCAGCACCATGCGTTGGTTTGGATGCAGCGGCGTGAGACTATCAAATGGAATGCGTTGATGTCGCAAATCGGGATCGTGATAATTAATTGCTTCAACGCGCAAGAGCGCAAAATAGCGTTCGTTTTCTTTAGGTGGCCGAATCTGGCCCGCCACGTTTGCCCCTGTCTGTAAACCAAAGCGGCGAATCTGACTGGGTGAAACGTAGATATCGTCGGGGCAAGATAAGTAGTGATGTTTCGCACTACGAAGAAATCCAAATCCATCCGGCAATATTTCGAGCGTGCCCTCCCCAAACATCAAGCCGTGATTCTTCAGCCTTGCCTTCAGGATCTGGAACACCAATTCGCGCGGATTTAAACTGCTTGCGTCGGTTACATGTTCAGCGTTAGCAACAGCCAATAACTCTTCCGCCGACATCTTTTGCAATTCGGCAAACGAAGTTTGGGGCAGCTCTCCTTGACCATCGCTAGGCAAGGGAGCCAATTTAGTATTTCGAGCGTTCTGTGAGTGCTCGACCGAAATCTCTTCAGCCAACGAGAGCGGTTCGCGCTCGGAATCGAGTTCGCGAATGCGTTCTTCAACCTCAGGACTGACTTGCGGATTGCGGCTGCGATTGGTGGGATAGGGACGACGTGGTGGTCGGTCTCCTCGCCATCGCTGGGGTCGCTGGCCACTCATTGAAGACTCCTCACCGAAAGTTCGGCTTGTCCATTAGGGACGGCAGGATTAGGTCGGTGCCGAGCCGACGGTAGGCACGTCACACGGGAAAAGTTAGTTGACAAGGAAAAGTTCTTGTGGGATTGGACTGCGTGTAGTGCAAAACCTACTTCAACACGGACTCAATATCGAATGAAACTGAAATCTGTTGGCAGATTCGGACGCGCGGAGGGGAATGCGTTAAGTGAAAAGTGACCTGAGCAGTTGCTTGAAAGAGCTCACGTTAAGTTTTAATAGTATCGATAACACCCCCGTCAGACAACTCGAAATCGTACTTGGTTTCATTTCGCAATGCGCGAATACAACACATTATTAAATCATTTCCGCAGGCAATGTCGCATCAGCTGACAATGCAATCCCTTTAAGGGCATTCGAGCGGCCAAAGGATACCCTGCGAAAGAGCTGGTAAAAGTACTCCCAGTGTAATCGATCTGTTTCAGCCAGCCCGCCAGTTTCTAAGAAAAAAAGAGCTCGCATGCGGATGCGAGCTCTTTTGAGAAATTTATTTTGATTTGCAACAGACGCTGAAAACTACCGCTTGCTGAACTGAGTTCCGCGGCGGGCGCCATGCAAACCGTACTTTTTGCGTTCCTTCATGCGGGAATCGCGGGTC
>JANLQO010000183.1:0-15217 GCA_031367855.1 Planctomycetia bacterium
AGCTGACAATGCAATCCCTTTAAGGGCATTCGAGCGGCCAAAGGATACCCTGCGAAAGAGCTGGTAAAAGTACTCCCAGTGTAATCGATCTGTTTCAGCCATCCCGCCAGTTTCTAAGAAAAAAGAGCTCGCATGGGGATGCGAGCTCTTTTGGGAAATGTATTTTGATTTGCAACAGACGCTGAAAACTACCGCTTGCTGAACTGAGTTCCGCGGCGGGCGCCATGCAAACCGTACTTTTTGCGTTCCTTCATGCGGGAATCGCGGGTCAGATAGCCATCGTCACGCAAGGCCTGGAAATTGGCTTCGTTATGACTGCACAACGCGCGAGCAATTGCCATGCGAATCGCACCGGATTGTCCTGTCAGCCCGCCACCGTTAACGCGTACAACAATGTCCACCGAATCGGCATGGCCAACGTGAGCGAGCGTCTGCAGCACCGCTTGCTGATGCTGAACAGTTGGGAAAAACTCCTGCAATTCGCGACCATTGACCACAATCTTGCCGCTGCCTGGACGGAGACGCACCCGAGCCACAGACGACTTGCGGCGTCCAGTTCCAATCGAATCACCAGTAATTTTGTCTTTTTTGACCGCTACCATGTTATCTCTTGCTTCGCTTTAAAAGCTATTTGAACGACTACTTAGGAGGCTTTCTGGCCTAGTTCGATGGACACCACTTGTTGCGCTTGGTGCGGGTGCTCAGGTCCAGCATAGATTTTCAATTTATCTAGCATATGCCTTGCCAATTTGTTCTTTGGCAGCATGCGCCGCACGGCGTGGAGAATCAAGTCCTCAGGCCGTCGAGCCAAGCGGTCCTTGTAACTCTCCATTTTTTGCCCTGGGTAACCGTTATACCAAGCGTAATGGCGATGCTCGAGCTTGTCGCCCGTCATCACGATTTTCTCAGCATTCGTGACCACCACGTAATCGCCCGTGTCAACGTGCGGCGTGTAGCAAGGACGGTGTTTTCCCATGAGAATCATGGCAATATCGCTCGCCACTCGCCCGAGAATCTGCCCACTCAAGTCGACATGATACCACTTTTGTTCCACTTCACCCGGCTTGGCGACGTAGGTTTTTTGAGAATGCATCATAGTTTGTCCAAACGATCAATCGAAGCTCTATCGCAAATTCGGGATGTTTCGCAGCAGCGAAAATCGCCTGCCCGAACCCGGCTTGCTACTGCTGTTGCGGAAAGCCCCGAAGTTTATACAGCTTTGCCCGATCTCGCAAGCCGTTTTGAATCAAATTGCTTCTTCAAACTCTGTTTGGCACGGATAACGCTCGTTCGACCGTAATATTACGGTCACGGCTGGCTAGGCTGAGAAACGGGAGTGAAACCGCTGCTTTCGTCCTTGACAAAGCAAGTAAGCTGGCAACCTGGGGCCTAGCCCCATTGAAATTGCGTTGACTTGCTGAATCGTTTTTTTTAGGGGCCTGTGCCACTTGTAGCTAAATTATGGAGGTGTAAAACATGAACCTGGATTTCGGACGCAGCGTAAGAAATCTCATGACTTGCGAACCGGAGCCCTCCGAACCGTTTGCGAGCATCCGCAACCCAAAAATCTGACATCGAGTTCTGTCCGGACGTACCGCTTCCGGATTTCGCACGTAGGAGTCCTGAAAAAAATGCCAGTGGCCAACCAAAATCGCCGTCCCATGATCGAGGCGGTTGGGCTTTCGAAATTCTACGGACCGTTCGCCGCGGCACGGGATGTCTCCTTTACCGTCAACGAAGGCGAATTGGTAGCTTTCCTCGGGCCTAACGGTGCTGGAAAAAGCACGACCATGAAAATGTTGACCGGCTACCTTGCACCCAGCGAGGGCGAAGCCCGGATCGCAGGTCATAATATGCTGGCCGATCGTATCGCTGGTTCCCGACACTTGGGTTACTTGCCAGAAAACGGGCCGCTCTATCCCGACATGACGCCCCTTTCCATGCTCGATTTTTTCGCTGAAGCACGCGGGATGGACGCCAAGAACAAGAAAGACCGCATCGCATCGGTCATCGAATTGTGCGATCTCAGTTCGGTAGCCAACAAGGCGATCAGCAAGCTCTCCAAAGGCTTCAAGCAACGGGTGGGCATGGCACAGGCTCTGCTCCATGAACCCGATGTGTTGATTCTGGACGAGCCGACCGCCGGGTTGGATCCGAACCAAATCCGCGAAGTTCGCAAAACCATGCGCAAGCTGCGTGAAACGAAAACGATTCTCCTGTCGACCCACATTCTTCAAGAAGTGGAAGCCATGGCCGATCGCGTCGTGTTGATTAACGAAGGTCGCAAGGTTTTCGATGGCACGACCGCTGACCTGAAGGCTGCTCAAGGCGAACTGGATATGGCTTTCCACAAACTGACCGAGGCGGTTTGATCGGGCTCTTTAGCCGTCGAACACGATCTTCACCCACTTAGTAGTCCTTCCGCATATCGACCAATCATGAACATAGCATTACTAGTAAAACCCCTGCTTGATCTGTTGCTGGCCAACTTGTTCTTTGCCGCAGTGGCACTGCTGCTGATCGTTGGTTTGTCCAGTCGCAAGCGAGCTGCCTATGCCGTGCTAAAACGAAATTTTCTCGGTTACTTCAGCAGCCCCACAGGCTACGTATTCCTGTGCTTGTTTGTATTGCTTACGTCGATGGCCGCGTTTTGGCCGCACGAGTTCTTTAATTCGAACCTGGCGACTCTGGATCAGTTGAACAAGTGGTTCCCAATTATCATGTTGTTCTTCATTCCGGCGATCACGATGAGCATCTGGGCGGATGAAAAACGTCAAGGCACAGACGAACTGCTACTGACGTTGCCTGCCGACGACTTTGACATAGTGATTGGCAAGTATCTAGCCGCTGCATCGATTTACACCGTCTCGCTGCTGTTCTCGCAGATCTCAACGTTCATCGTGCTGCTGTTTCTGTCGAAAGGCGATGTGGATGTCGGTCTGTTTTTTGCCAACTATCTCGGCTACTGGTTTGTGGGCCTCGCAATGTTATCGATTGGCATGGTGGCTTCCTTCCTAACACACAATTTGACTGTCGGATTTATTCTCGGTGCGTTGTTCAATGCACCGTTTGTGTTCGCGTCCAATGCGGACGTGATTTTCCAGAGTAACAATCGACTCATTGGTCAATTTAGTGTTGAAGAGCAATTCGACAACTTTGGACGGGGCGTGATCAGTATTTCGTCGGTAGCTTACTTTTCGCTAATCGTGGTTTTTGGGTTGTACTTTTGCATGGTGTTGATCGGCCGGCGTCACTGGAGTGGCGGGAAAGATGGCAACAGTATGTTCTTGCATTACTTCTTCCGCATGGTGTTTTTGGCTTTTACCGTGTTTGCGGTAAGTTACTTCTTCCGCAACAAAGATCGTCGACGCGACTTGACCCAAAACCAAGTCAGCTCGCTAAGCCCAACCACGATAAGCATGATTCGACAACTCAAGTCGGATCGGCCGATCGTCATCGATGCCTACATCTCAGCCGATATGCCGGTGCAGTATGCAAAAACCAAGTATGATTTGGTCAACCTGCTGAAAGAATTCCAGGCCCTCTCTTCCAGTCGCGGTGTCGAGCTGCAAGTTCGCATCAACGATGACCTGGAACCGTCCAGTGAGGCAGCCCGCACGGCGGTCAAGCAGTATGGTATCGAACCGCAATTGGTTCGTGTCCGCGAACGAGGTGCTTACAAGGATCAAAAGGTTCTCCTCGGCGCAGCCATCCGCAGCGGTCTTTCGAAAGTAGTGATTCCATTCTTCGAAAGCGGTATTCCAGTCGAATATGAATTGGTCCGCTCGATCAATACCGTTTCGCAACCATCCCGTGCAAAGCTGGGCGTCATCAAGACGGATGCTCAACTGATGGGTGGCTTTTCAATGGCGGGGGGCGGTTTCTCCCAACTGCCCAAGCAACCGATCATCGATGAACTTGAGAAGCAATACGAAGTCGAAGAAGTCGATCCAAGCAGTCCGATTTCAACCGACAAGTTTGACGTGTTGCTGGCCGTCCAGCCATCATCGCTTGGTCCTCAAGAAATGGTCAATTTCCTCGACGTGGTTAAAGCGGGAGTGCCCACTGCGATCTTTGAAGATCCTATGCCTTTTGGCTTTCAGGGCACACCGGGAACCGGCGAGCCCAAGCAAGCGCCCGGGGGCGGCATGTTTGGCGGCGGGGGCGGCGGTCCGCAGCCTAAAGGAGACATCCAACAACTTTGGAAAATGCTTGGTTTGGATATTCCCATAAAGGCCAGCTTCAACGGCATCAACCCGGATGTCGTGTGGCAACAGTACAACCCCTATCCGAAATTGCGTTACATGATGAACGCAACCGACGAATGGATTTTCATCCGCGAAAATCCCGGCGAAAAAGATGACTACTTGAGCGAACAAAGTCCGATTTCGGCCGGCTTGCGGGAGTTGATGTTCTTGTACTCAGGGGCGATCCGTAAAGAAGAAAATCGCGACGACGTCAAGATCATTGATATCGTCTCAACTCGGCCGAGTGCAGGACGTATTAGCTTTGAAGATGTTCAGGGCCAAATGCGTGGCGGGCAAGCCTCTCCCACGCAGTTGCAAGTTCTGCAAGGCGCCGCTCTGGGAAATCAAGTTATCGCTGTTTACATCGAAGGTGCAGCCAAAGATGCGGCCAACAAAGATTCGAAAGTCGATGAAAAGACGGAATCCAAGTCCGAGCCGCGCGGCTTAAAGGTTGCCTACATTGCGGATATCGATTGCATGCTGCCTATTTTTAGTGAAATCCGCAAACGACCAGAACAATACGAAGAAATCGATTTCCGTTTTCAAAACGTTACCTTTATTTTGAACGTGATCGATGTGCTGGCCGGCGAGACGCAGTATCCAGAGATTCGTCGACATGAACCGCAGCACAGCACCCTTGCCGAATTCGAAACTCAAGCCGAGAAATACCGCGAAGCGGAGCGCGAAAACCAAAAGGAATTCCAGGAAACCTTTAATAAAGAGGTTCGCGAAGCTGAAGAACAGAACCAAAAGACCTTAGCCAAGTTTCAAGAAAAGGCGAAAGCTCTGCAACTCGAAGGCGCCACGGATCCTAGTAAGGCTCAAGATCTCATTTCACTGTTACAGCAGGTTCAAGTGGAACAAGCCGCTCTCGAACGTAAGCTCAAAGTTAAGCAAGAACAATTGGAGAGCACAAAGAATGAAAAGGTCGAAGAAAGCCGTCGCGAATCCGAGGCCAAAGTCATCGAACTCCAAAACACGTATAAGTACTTAGCGATCTTCCTACCGCCGATTCCGCCGCTGCTCGTGGGCGCGGCAGTGTTTGTTTCGCGACGCGTCCGCGAACGCGAGGGAATCTCCAAGAATCGCTTGCGTTAGAGTTATTCAATTCAATTCAAATCCATGGTCGGCCATTTTTCGGTGGTTACTTGAAGAACAAGTTCAATTGAACCGCGAATCAGCCGATCGAAAACCTAAACTATTTCAATTTGACTCAGGAGTTGTCGCCGTGAACGAAGGTAGAACGACTGCGATTTTCGCTGGAGTTGCTGCTGTGACTTTGGGATTAGCTTTTTGGAGCAAGCCCAAGGCGATCAACAGCACCAGCGAAGAAGCTAAAAAGATGCAGAACCAGGTCCTTTTCGAGAAGTTCGATGAACCCTCGAAGGCCGCTTCACTGCAAATTGTCAAGTACAACGAAAGCCTCGGTCAACTGGATCCGTTTGAGATTAGCCGAGACAAAGGTGGTATGTGGAAGATTCCTTCACACGATGATTACCCAGCTGACGCAGCCGAACAAGTTCGCGACGCCGCTACACCCCTGATCGGCCTCAAGAGCTTGGATGTGGTTACAACGAAGCCCGATGAACACGCCATGTACGGCGTGATTAATCCCGATGATAAGAACCTCAAAGTCGGCGAAAGCGGCGTCGGTATGCTCGTGCGCGTGAAGGATGCCAGCGACAAAATTATCGCGGATTTGATTATCGGAAAAGCAGACAAAGGACGCGAAAACCAACGCTACGTGCGAAAGCCAAGTGAAGATGCGGTTTACATTACCGATCTTTCCGTTACGCCGTTCACGACCGAGTTTCGCAAGTGGATCAAAGGCGAACTATTGGGTGTGAAATCATTCGAGATTAATTCGATCGTGCTCCGCGACTATGTGATTCTGCCCACGCAAAACGGTGGGTACGGGATGCGCAAAAACTTTGACGCCGACCTGAGTTTCGATGCCGCCAAAAGCACTTGGGCCCTCGACAAAATGCTCACTTTCGAAAATGGCTCGGCCGGAACGCCTGTTGTGCTCGGTCCTGATCAGGAACTCAAGTCGAGCAGCTTGAACGATCTGCGCACAGCCATTCAAGGCCTGGAGATCGTCAACGTTCGTCGCAAGCCAAAGGGCCTCGCGGCGGACTTGAAAGCCGATAAGAGCTTGATGGAAAACAAGGAGAGCCTGAAAAGTCTGTATGATCAAGGCTTCTTCCCTCAGGAAGGACCCAACGGTCCCGAAATTTACGCAACCGGCGGCGAAACCATCGTTGGCACACAGAATGGAGTTCAGTATGTGCTGCGGTTCGGCGAAGCAGTCGCCAAACTAACTGGTGAAAATGAAGAAAACAAGGGCGCTGACGTCGGTGGATTGCAACGTTATCTGTTAGTCACCGCCAAGCTAGATGAGTCGAAGTTTCCGATCCCTGATATTCAACCTCTGCCCGAAACCATCGAAGATTTGAAAAAGCTCGAGGGTGCCGCTCAAGCCGCCGCCGCCGGCACAGCGACGGAGATAACGCCGGCACCCACGGACCAAACTCCCATTGATCCAGCATCCGGTACCGAAAAACCGCCTGCTCCAGCAGCTGATGATGTTCCCAAACCGGAAGCTACCACCGAGCCTGCGCCAGCTAAGCCTGCAACGGAGTTGCCTGCCGCGGATCCCAAAGCGGAAGAACCCAAGCCTGAAACTCCCGCTGCAACTGAGCCACCAGCCGCGGAACCCAAAGCAGAGTTGAGCTCTTGCGATACGCAAGACGCTGCCGCGCAAGAACCGGCCACTGATAAGCCGGCCACTGATAAGCCCGCTGACAAACCAGCCGCAGATACTCCGGCTCCCATCGCGGAAAAGCCAGCCGCAGAGGGACCTGTGGCAGCACAGACGCCCGACGCAAAGCCAGCCGTTCAAAAACAAGAGACGGAAGAAGAGCTCAAAGATCGACTCGAAGCGACTCGCGAACGCATTGCGAAAGAGAATCAGCGCAAGATCGATGACCGCAAGGAGAAGATCGCTGCCTCGCAGAAGAAAGTGCAAGAGCTGAACGCTCGCTTTTCCGATTGGTACTATGTCGTGAGCGACTCAGCCTATAAGAAGCTCAAAATATCTCGCGACCAGTTGATTGTTCCCAAGGGCAGCGGTGACAAAGCTCCGCCTGCCGGGGGTGCAGGCCTGCCTCAAGGATTCCCTGGTGGATTCCCCGGTAATAGATAGAGATAAAGTTGTGAATAGTGAATAGCTGTGGTCGAGTCGCTCCGCGACTCGACTTCGCACACGAAAACGAAGGCCGATAGTCTGTCGACGGCTCCGAGTTGCGGAGCAACTCGGCCACGAAGCAACTCGGCCACGTACTGCCAAGATGCTAAAATAGATCCGCATTTCCCGTGTACCTCGCCACCGCATCGCGATCCAGTTCCAGTCCCAGCCCTGGCAACTCGGGAATTTCCAGCATGCCATCATTATCGAGATGCCATCCGCCCAACGTTATCTCGTCGATAAACGGCGAACCAGTGAGATACTCGACGAGGTTGGTGCCAGGGAACGCTGAGGCGAGTTGCAGGTCTGCGGCCAGTCCTACTGCCGTATTCCAACCATGCGGAATGAAGCGCACGCCGTAGTCCTGAGCCATCCAAGCAATACGCCGTTCTTCGCTGATTCCGCCGACCTTGGTTACGTCGGGTTGCACGATATCGAAGGCACCGGCGGCCAGCCACGGTTGAAATGCTTGACGACGAGTAAGCACTTCTCCTCCGGCGATAGGAACTGGGGAATGTTCGCGAAGTTTCACATAGTCGTCGAGCGCGTCGGGATGCAACGCTTCCTCGAACCAAGCCACCTGATAGTCGGCTAGCATTTTCGAAGTATTCAAGGCCCATTTGTAGCCATTGCACCAGTAAGCATCGCTGCCGCCTGCATCGACCATCAATTGCGACTCAGCACCAACGGCTTCTCGAGCCGCTTTGACGATCGCTTCATCGGTTGCTGCACTGCGCCGTCCGAATGGTCCCCAACCAATTTTGAACGCTCGAAAGCCCTCAGCCTTGACCGCGAGCAAGTGTTCACGCAATCGCACGGGTTCATCCATGAGTAACGATGCGTAGGGTTGTACTCGATCGCGATAACGTCCGCCCAGTAGGCGACCGATCGGCTGCCCAGTCGACTTGCCAAGCAAATCCCAAAGCGCGATATCAATGCCACTAATCGTATGCGTTATCGCCCCGCCGCGTCCCAACCAAAACATATGCTGATGAAGTTTTTCGCTGACACGCTCGGGCTCAAGCGCATTTTCCCCACGATACAGTGGTTCGAGCACAGCTAATGAGGCCTGTACCAAGGCATCGTTCGTAAATACGCTGCCCAGACCAACAGTGCCTTCGTCGGTATGAACCGCGATCAATGTATGCACGCAATCGTCGGGCCTAAGCTCATTGCTCCAGCCGCCCTCAGGTGTGGCGCCGCGCAAGCCTGCACAGCGAATCTCTCGAATTCTCATGGGTTCGTTTTGTGGTTAAAGTTGAGTCTCATGTCCTGGGAATTGCCGGCGAGCTGCACGCTTGCCGCTCGAAGTGTTGGCAGGTTCGGTCAAAGCGAACTTCAGCATCTAAAGGAAAAATAGGTCGCGGGCACCGCTTGTGCCCGAGATAACGCAAATTTGCACTGGATGAACCCGGCGCGTCGACATGGATCATGCGACTACACCATGCGGCGAACATATGCGGTTGACAATGCGGTGACTTGACGACCACTGCATCAAAGGACTTCGGATTCTGTCCGTGCGCGTAGAAGAAGGAACGGTCGTACAAACTGACCGCGCGACTGCTGGCCACCAACGTAAAATTGTCGACTTCAAGTACCGCTGTGGGGCCAGCCAGCCACTGCTCGCCAAAGGATTCACTGCGAAATCGACCATCGGACAGCAGTCGCACTCTTGCCGTAATCGGTAACGGTTGAAATCGTGTAGGATCTAAAGTGCCACCCACGGTCACATGAATTTCAGAGCCCACGCCGCCAGCAAAAGCCTTTCTTACAGCCCTTTCATCCACCACGGGAATCAGCGTACGACCCTGATAGCCGACTTCGATTAGTTTGCGCAATATCGCGTTACTGTCCCCCGAGGCGCCTGAACTCGTTGCGTCCGCCGCATCGACAAGAGCCACCGTGCCCGAGTATGTTCCCATTACGGCATTGGCCATGGTTTCGAGGCTCACTAGCGGTACTTGCATGCGTTCGCGATTGGCCCAAAAGCGGTCTGCGATCTGCAACGCCCATTGTTCCGCTAGTTCCAGGTCGTTGTCCGTCACCACAAAACTATAGGTCTGAAGCGCTGGTACGTCCGTGAATGGATTGCCGATAAACATCCCAGCCGACAGACCTCGCGGTTCCGATTCCATCTGCTGTGCCATGCGCATACTCTCGCCAAAGAGCCCCGTGGCAGTGATCAATTCATCTCCGCGCACTAGGGCTGGTATGGACACTTTGGCCGTCACAGGTCGGACTTCACCGGCCACTATGCGCAGCAAAAGCTTCGCAGCGCGCTGGCCGGTCTCAAAGAAATCGACGTGCGGGTAGGTGTGATAAGCCACCACTGCGTTGCTATGTTCTAGCATGCGATCGGTCAATATTCCATGCAGGTCAAGCGAGACCACAATCGGGACTTTTTCGCCAAGTATTTTACGTGTTTGCTCCAGCAACCATCCTTCGGGATCGAGTTCATCTTCGCTGGCCATGGCACCATGCATCGCAAAGTAGACTCCATCCGCAGGTGGCGCCGAGCGGATGCTCTCCAGGAATTCGTCGGCAATGCGTTCCCAAGCCGATTTTGCCAACGTTCCGCCAGAGGTGATGAACATCGCGCCATACGTCGGTATCAACTCGACGTCTTGCGCTGCCTCGAAGATATTTAACGCGCCACCCACCTCATTGCGGACGCTGCGGTGATATTCAAATAACGCTTCGCCACGACGAACTGAAAAATCGTCGTATCCGCTCAAGTTCGGATTGAACGTCGACACTTCTTGTTTGCATTCAGCGACTAAGATTTTGGTCACGGCAGTAACTCTGGATGGGCACGCGAGTAATCTCGACGAAACAACGATTGAATCCCAATGATCAAGACAATTCCGGCAACGACGTAAACCACAGAAGTGTAGGTGAGCAGGCGTTCAATTCCTACCGTCTTCTTCCACATTCCGCCGACCAAGGGCGCAAATCCGGAGACCAATGCGCCGAAGAAATTGAGCAGTCCCACGGCCGATGCGCGCGTGTGGGGAGGTACGACTTCGAAGGCTGCGGGAAAAATGTTACCCATGAAGAAACCGCTTGAGAGACCGAAGGCAGCGGCTGAAATACAGGTCGCGATTAACGTTTCGGAATGTCCTATCCAATGCAAACAGGGCGCGCATAGCAGCAGACTCGCCGTCATCAGCCACAGTCTCGCCGCTTTCGTGATCAGAAAAAATCTGTCCGCTAGAATGCCCCCAGACAGAAGACCTACCAGCGTAGCAGACTGCAGATAAGCCGTTGCCGTAAAAGCAGCGTCAGTCAGGCTGAGCGAGAATTTTTCATACAAGAAATTCGGTAGCCAACTGTACAACATCCACAAGCCAAACACAAACGTTGGAAATACGAAGCACAGCACGATAAACGTGGGCACTTGCAGCAACTCAATGACCGCTATATCGCCACTGGTCGTTTGCGATGACGATTGCGTTTTTTCATGGACGCAGCGCAGGAACAGGAAATACGGAATCGCATACAACAGTCCCACGCCACCCAGCAGAAAAAACGCTTCGCGCCACATGCCGTGATTAGCCATCCAACCACCAAACCAAGCGCCTCCCACCGTTCCGACAATTTGCGCGGTGGTTAATGTGGCCACAGCCCGCGAGCGTTTCTCGGGTACGTGCGCGTTAGAGGTAAGTGCAATGGCCGCAGGCATATAAAGCGATTCCGAAACTCCCATTGCGGCGCGAAGTAATAAAAGCACCACAGCAGATGTAGCGAAGCCGGTCGCCACCGTCACCAGACTCCAAATTGCCAAACTGAAAACCACTAATATCCGCTTTGAGTATTTGTCAGCAATTTGACCCGCTATGGGACAGCCGATACCGTAGACCCATAGAAAAACGGAGCCGGTGAGTCCGAGCTGTTGATCGGTCATCCCCAAGTCGGTCTTGAGAACGGGGAACATCGCAAACACCGCTTGTCGATCACAGTAGTTGAGAAAATACGCGCCCCACATCAAGGCGAGCAGGGCCGAAGCATGATTGTCGTTGGGTTCGTTGGGGCGAAGCAAAATAGCGCGCAATCGTTAGAGAGAATGTGGGTCAACTTCCTGCGCAATCACGGCGACGCAATCGCCTTGGCGAGTAAGGCAAGGAGCGCGCATCGTCATCAAATAGCCTTCGCTCTGTGCAACGATCGCATCTGGCTGCCGATCCGGACGTTCAAGATGATGAATATAGCCAATGGATGCTCCGCGCTTTACTTTGCAACCAAGGTCAACACAAATCTCGAACACCCCCGACTCGGGTGCCAGCAAATAATCTTCGCGACTGAGAGCTTGAGTGAGAATCGTCGGCGGCTTGCCCAAGCTCGCGCGAGTCTCGGCCTTGCCCACCATCGAGCCCACATGCTTGAGCACGTTGCGCAGACCGCTTTGCGCGATAAGGTGAACGCAAGCAGGAATGGCTTCACCGCCGCCCAGCTCAGTGGTCACAACCAGCTTCCCTTGATTCTCGGCTTCGACCGGCAACAATCCTGAGCCTGCGATATCAGCATACAGAAACGCAAAGTCGGTATTCCATGCCAACATCGCGGCCAGCATTTGTCGGCGTTGTTCGAGATCCGCGACTAAGTGCATGTGCGCGCAGGGCACGAACTCCATGCTCCGCCCGCCCGAATGAATATCGATGACCACATCGCTCAGAGGAAAAAGTACGGTTGTTAAAAAATGGGCAATTTGGCTGGTCACGCTTCCTTCCGCATCTCCTGGAAAAGCGCGATTCATATTCATGCCATCCAGAGGCGACAACCTCTTAGCTTCTCGCGCTGCGGGAAAGTTCAGCGACGGAATCAAAATCACCCGGCCGCTCACCATCTCAGGTTGCAGTTCCCTGGCAAGTTTCATAGCTGCAATCTGTCCTTGGTACTCGTCGCCGTGATTGCCCCCAAGTACCAATACAGTTGGTCCCGTTCCATGGGCCACGCAAGTGACGGGGATCATTACATTCGCCCAACCGCCAAGATCGTGTGAATACGGTACTTGCAAGAAACCCTGTTGTTTGCCTTGAGATTCAAAGTCGAGCGAAGTGAATAACATTTTTATCGCGATTGAGGTTTGGAGGAAACACTGATTGACTATCGGGATGCGCGCAGCGCGCGGGTTGTCGCTATGGTACAGCGAAATGGAATCGGAACGATTGAAGACAATCGTTCTACAATAATTTATATCAGCGCACCCTCGCCCTCCCAAACCACATTTTCATTGGTAAAAATTTTCTACCTCGAACCCTGTACGCTCGCGCTACGATCGTTTGTCCTTAGCGGGACAAGTCGTGCTCTGACGGCATCCTCCCCCAAACGCTGGAAAAATTCGTAAACTGGAGTACTACCGAACTTGTTTTGCGATCGAAATTAAGCCGCTATTGCTCGCTCGTCGAATTTCGTAAGATAACTCGTTGGTAGCGAAACACTCAGTCAATCGAAACTGCTGAAAACTGGATTCACGAAATGATACGCGTTGGCTTGGTGGGAATTGGCTTCATGGGTTGGATTCACTATCTGGCCTACCAACGCTCGTCGAAAGCGAAATTGAGAGCGTTCTGCTCACGCGACGCGGCCAAGCGAGCTGGGGACTGGACGACGATCAAAGGAAACTTCGGACCTCCGGGCGAACGCATCTCAGTCGATGGCCTAGAAGTTCATGAAACGCTGGAGCAGATGTTGGCGGATCCGGAGATTGATCTGATCGATATCTGTTTGCCGCCACACTTGCATGTTGAAGCGGCTTGCAAAGCACTGGCGGCTGGCAAGCACGTCCTGTGCGAAAAACCGCTGGGACTGAATACGGTTCAGTGTGATGAGATTATGCACGCGGCAACAGCGGCCCATCGGCAAGTCATGGTGGGGCAGGTGCTGCCCTACATGGGTGAATTCGAATACGCCTATCAAGCGGCTCACGACGGACGATTTGGTCGGCCGCTGAGTGGTCATTTCAAACGGATCATTTCGCCACCCGATTGGATTCCAGATTTCTATGATCCGAAGCGAGTTGGCGGCCCTCTGATTGATTTACACGTGCACGACATGCATTTCATTCGGTTGTTGTTTGGTATGCCACAACGCGTGACCTGCTTGGGATCCATGCACGACGGCATGGTGAAATTCTGCCATACCTTGATGGAGTTTCGGGACCATGGAGTCACCGTGGCCACATCGAGTGGCGTCGCGGAGCAAACGGCGCGACCGTTTTGCCACGGATTTGAGTTACAGTTTGAGAAGGCAACCATGCAGTTCGAATTGGCTGTGCTCACCGATGGTGTCGACACCATGCCACTTAAGGTGCTGCACCAAGATGGAACCGTCGAGCGGCCGAAACTCGCTGGCGGTGACGAAGTGAGCGCGTTTGTCGCCGAGATCGATGATGCTGCGACCTCGATTGAAACGGGTAAGCCGCAACTGCGACTGGATGGTCACTTTGCGCGCGACGCCGTGCATCTGTGTCAGTGCTTGCAGAAATCGGCCGAACATCGTCACTGGGTTGAGAGTCGCTAAATGCCCGACTCCCGCGACGACAATCAGAAGTTGACTACAGTTTTTAACCGCAAGGTTCGGGCTGGCATCAAGCACTTGCGCAAGCACTCGCCGGAGTTAGACGCTTGGGTCGCTCAGAGCGGTCCCTGTTCGCTGCAAATTCAATGGGAGCGGGAGTTGTTCGAAGCTCTGGTGCGAGCGATCGCGCATCAGCAGCTGCATGGCCGCGCAGCGGAAACAATTCTGGGCCGTTTGGTTGCCGGTTTTCGCTGCGAGGAATTTCCTTCAGCCATGCAATTGAAGCGCGCCTCGCACGATAAACTGCGGGGAATGGGGTTTTCTACTGCCAAAGCGTTGGCGATTCAAGGGATCGCCTCAGCTGCAGTGGCTGGCGAAATCCCGAATCGAGCGGTGGCGGACACGTTGACCGACGACGAACTCGTCGAACGACTTTTGCCGCTGCGCGGTGTCGGGCGGTGGACGGTTGAGATGCTACTGATCTTTACGCTCGGACGGTTGGACGTGATGCCGATCGATGACTTTGGAGTCAAAAGCGGGCTGCAACAGTTGTTTGGTTTGGAATCGATGCCCAAGAAAGACGCTTTCGCCGAACTGACCGATCACTGGAAACCCTATCGCAGCCTTGGCGCCTGGTATCTATGGCGGAAAGCAGATGCTGGAAAAGTGAAATGAGTTTCCCCATACGCTGGCGCCCGACTTTGTGCTTGGCGACAATAGCTACATCGCAGTCCATAGGCAGGAGTAGCCGATGAAAGTCACCGTTAGATTGTTTGCAGGCGCGGCGCACCAGGCTGGCGTGCGCATGATAGACTTGGAACTGAGCGAAGGAGCCGATGTTGCGGCGGCGCGCGATGCATTGCTGGCTCAAATACCACAATTGAAAGCACTCTGTGATGTGAGCTTGTGGGCGACGGAGACAGAGGTGCTCGATCAGCGCACGGTACTAAAACCTGATAGCGAACTGGCGATGATTCCGCCAGTCAGTGGAGGATGAGGCACTAGTGCTTCACCCAGCTTTAGTTTTAGGGTTACGAACATCAGCCGGAAGGCGTATATTTTACGTAAATGTTACAGGCCACGCTTTGATCGTAGAACCCGCATGTTTTGGGCTGAATTATTATCGTAGTGTCAATTTGTTATTACTCCGTTAATTCGGCCAGTCTTGCGCGCATCGTATCCCGCCCCGCAGCCCGCCTCTCTTTTC
>JANLQO010000203.1:0-24956 GCA_031367855.1 Planctomycetia bacterium
CACAATCGGGCTCGACCATCCGTTCCCCGGCAATTCCGTCCGCCACTTCACCCCTTCACTCTTTGACCATTTCAGGGGCAACTCCCTCGCCCCATAAATTCCTTGCCCATTTGGCCCCCGGAACTCAGGCCAATCCTCCGCTCGCGCAAGAGGACATTCAAATACGGCCAGAACAACGGCAATTGAAAGTATTAATCCTAAGTCAACTTTGACCAGTTTTTGCATAGCGATTCGCCCAAGTGTTAACAGCGTACAACTTTAAAATCGGTATAGCTTGGATTGCACTCGATAGCAAACCACTTCGATTAGACCTCAAATATCGCGGAGTTAGAACTCAATATCGCGTGCCACAGATTTCAGTCGAAACTTTTCCAACAACCAATCCAGAACTGCACGTTGATCATCAATAGTCGCACGGCGAACTTGCGATAAGACCTGTACGCGGCTCGGCTTTTGGGGACCTGCATTTTGCAAACCTTCATTGCATGCAGAACAAACGGCGCGAAGATTATTCAGGCTATCCTCGCCACCTTTTGACTTATCGACAATGTGCCCAATGGTTAAACGAACAGTACGATTACTACCAAGCGGGTCAGGATCACCCGCTGCGACACCGCACATCTGGCAAGTATAGCCATTGCGTTCAAGTACAACAGCACGTAACTCTTTCGAAACCGTCCGCCGAAACGACGGCTGCCGGTAATCGGATTCAAGCAAATACTGACCAGGACGTAAATCAGCACGATCTTTATGGGAGAGAATCTGATACCCCTCTTCGTTACGAAGCTCGCGCACTCGCCTAGCCCATTCAACTGCTCCGCCACTCGCCTCCTGTATTTCGCGCGACTCAAGAACCCTTCCCAAATTCAGTAAAAAGAACCGAAGTATAAGGGCTTTCGAACCAGGACGTCGCTTCCCAGTTTGATAGTTAGCACCTGCACCGTCCAAAGACTCTTCGCTAGAACTGGAGTGCTTTTTGCGTGCCATTGCGCATTCTTTCTTTCGAGTGCTTCACATATGCAGGGTTCAGCTCCATTAAAATTGCTTTTCTCGAAAGCTCTGATGCGACAATCGCAGTTGTTCCAGAACCACCAAAGGGATCCATTACCGTATCACCAACCTTGGATCCCAGAAGAATACATCGCCTCGCCAGTTCAGAGGGAAATGCGGCTGGATGTGACCGGTTTTTTCCATCAGTTCCGATCACCCAGCAGTTCCGCAAATTGGCGCCGGACTCTTCACGCATGCCATCTTGGTCGTAAAAATAATCACTTTGTTTTGCAAATAAGAATATTTCTTCCGTCGCATTGGTCGGTCGATTCTTAACGCTTTCCGGCATCGGGGACTTTTTCAGCCAAGTGATTTTTGAACGCAGTAGCCAGCCATCCTCCTGCAATGCAAATGCAATACGCCAAGGCAGGCCCATCAGATCACGGTCTTTTAACCCCCAGCAATCGGGCACCTTGCAGTTACGCTTCTGTATTAGTTTGCGAGTATTTCCAACCTTAGCATTAGGGCCGCAGTTTCCGGTGCCACCGTTTCTCGCATAACCATCGCCAACGTTCAGCCAAAGCGTCCCATCATCCCGCAGTACATTCCACACGCTCCGAAAAACCGCTACTAAGTTCTCAACATACTCCCTCGGGCTAGCTTCGGCGCCAATTTGATGCGGATGATCATAGTCTCTCAAACCCCAATAAGGCGGGGAAGTGATACAAGTTTGTACTGAATGTTTCCCTAGCGTCAGTAACAACTCACGATTATCTCCAAGTAGAACTTGAATATCACTGGTTGCTTTCTCTATGGGATTCACCATCCAATGTTTCCTTTTACAGATTCCTTTACGACTCAGTCATGATATCGCACGCACGGACGAATTTCCACTCGGCTAATGTGATCAATTGAAATCAAACCTCACCAAGTGCCACTGAGCGTTCTATCTGGCGTTACGCCGAGCCACGCATCGAATGCGGTGATTAACCCATCGGTGCTGCCGTATTGGTAAGTTCCCCAACCTTGGGCGGCGGCGGCAGCGATATTGTCGGCGCGGTCGTCGGTAAAGAAAATCTGCGAGCCACTGAAACCGCAGCGCTGTTCGCAGTGCAAGTAGAGCGCGGCGTCCGGCTTCATCAATTTGGCTTCGTAGCTCAGCACGACTGGGTCAAACCAACCATCAACGGTCGTCCACCGCCGCCGCCTTAGCCACTCCCAATGCCCCTCGCATGTATTGGACAATAGGCCCATCCCCACACCTGATGCTCGGATGTGCCTGAGTCCTCTAAGGATATCTAGGTTGGGTTCAAAGATTGCACTGACAGCTTCCAATACGTCGCACTCTGAAAGCTGCACCTTTAATTGTCGGTTGATTTCGGCAGAGAACTCGGCGCTGCTTACCAAACCAGTCTCGTACCGAATCTCTAGCCCCGAATCAAACAGAGCGAACTGCGAATCGGCCAGCGAACAACCAGCCAATTCCGCCAATTGCCGTGTCGCAATCGCATGATCAAACTTAACTAGCACATTGCCAAGATCAAAGTAAACAAAGCGATCGCGCATGACCGTAACTCAGTTCGACGACGAATTACGCAACACGCCGTACGGCTTCGCCAGTCGCTCGGCGGCGACTTTTGCAAGTGCCGAATAGGCGGCTGTGTCGTAATCTCTGCGGACCGTGATAACGCAAACGCAGCATCAAACGATTCGCCAGCGAGCGACTTGCCTTAATGGGTTGAAATACCCGTCCCAAAGGCCCTGCTAGTAAGGCAGGCAGCATCACCAGTTCAGACACAACGCCTGCCACAAGAATCGTCAACATCAGCCAACCAAACCGCTGTGTTGGCGTAAAAGTGCTGAACGCAAACACCGACAAACCCAACCCGCTAATCATGGCCGCTTGCAGCGTGGGTATCGCACAGTGCTGATAAGTTGCCACAATGGCCTGCTTGCGATCACCGAAATGGTCCAGATCTTCTCGGTAGCGTGCCAAAAAGTGAATCGTGTCGTCAACCGCAACGCCCAATGCAATGCTGGCGGTCATCATCGACCCGATGTCAACTGGAATCCCCATCCACCCCATACCGCCAAAGATAACTAGGACCGGCAATACGTTGGGCAGCATGGCCACGACGCCGGCTGCAAAACTGCGAGACACAAACATCATGATCGGCGTGATCGTCAAGAATGACCACAGCGTGCTTTCCACTAAACTATTCAGCAGCGCGCGCTGTGCCTTATAAACAATGGGAACAACTCCGGTGTAGATCGCGTCCACCTCGGCTTGCTCACTGCCGCGAGGATCAGGTCGCAAAGCAGTGGCGGCTAGCTGTGACTGCGCCGATGGTTCCCGAACACGCGCGTCAATGGTATGAGGTACCACCGAACGAATGGTCTTTAATTCCGCATCACCAAACTTCCCCAGAACTACAACCGCATCGGTAGCTTGGAGTTTTTCAAGTTGGCTAAGGGTCGTTGAGCGGGGATCGGCTTGGATCCGGAATACCTTGCAACGCGATTGACTTAGCAAGGCGAACAAGTGCGCTGTAATAATCTCATCGTCGTCGTTTGCCAGTGTCGCTGGCGATTCGCCACCTTCATTGAATTTCCATAGCACGATACGCGCTCCCGCCGGTTCGCGGCCATCTAGCCAGCGATTCAGCTTGGCAAGCACTCGCACCCTTGCGTCGTGTGCGTCGAGAACTGGACGAGCCACATCGCGCAGGTCGCGTACAAACTGCCCGTAATCGACATCGCGAAACGCCGCAACACGAACACTAATCCGCCACAGTTCACTGTTATCCTTTGGATCGTATTTTAGAAAACCAGCCTTGATAAACTCTTCACGACTGGAACTCAATCGTACATCGAACGCTTTGCGATGGACGTAGCTAAACGTATCGCCACCGCTCGGTGGCAGGATGGGTGCGAACGACGCTGCCGAAAGACTGTTCCCGATGACGTTGCTACCGGCTTCTCCAAACCTTGCGTCGATCATTTTCTGCATGCGAACGATCGTTTCTAAACGTTCAAGAAAACTCAGACGCAATGAATCCGGGTCGAGCGAGACCGCGCTGCCCGCTTCACTCGATTGAATCTCCGAATCAAATCTTACGACAATCTCCAACGGCACAAGCTTGCCGAGGTGATCTTCTAGCCAGGCGTAATCCTTGAGAATCTTCGCGCTGCCATCAAACAATTTCAGCAACTCGATACTAGATCGCGTGTTGGTAAGTCCCCAAGATGCGATGGTGATGAACACAATGCAACCGCAGCTAACCATAACATGATTTCGAACCACAAATCCGCCAAACGCGCCCCAGAATCGCTCACCTTTAGTCAAAACATGCGAGCGATGATCGTCATCCTCGCCGTGCTCACCCACCCAACGCTTGCCGAATCGGGTGACGTGCAAAGCGGCTGGTAAAAAAAAGTAAACTACGCACAGCAACGTCATCACGCCAGCGGCAGAATAAATTCCAAATTTGCGGATCGGTACGATTTCGCTAGCTACCAGCGACAATAACCCCACGGCAGTGGTGATGGAGCATAAGAAGGCAGGCTTCCAAGCAGCTAAGACTGCTCGCTCTGCCGAGCCTTCCAACCCGCCACTGCGCACAGCATCTCGATAGTAGTTGATCAAGTGAACAGCACCGGAAATCGCCAACACATACACTAGCGATGGCATCGACATCAGGATTGCGTCAAGCGTTTCTCCAGTCAACCAAACCAGTCCCAGCGATGCGGCCGCGCTCAATACTCCGGACGCAAAAACTATACATGTCAACAGCACACTTCGCAGCGACCACCAAGCTAACCCCAAGCCCAGCAAACCTGATAGTCCAGCCAACCGAATCAGCGTTCGTTCGCCTTCTTCATCGATGGCCACATTATCAACAGGCGGACCACCCATTCGCAACTCGTCCGCTGTGACTCCGGCTTGCTCTAATAATCTCAGTAAAACGCCGGGTGGTACATTGGGACGGAAAATTCGGTGCTGCCCATGTCCAAGCACTAACTTCAACTCGCCCAGTGCTTCCGGTGTCAGCGTGACCGTGACACACGTTTGCCGACGATCCGGGCCAACCATCGTCCCCTGTAGTCGCTCGACTGCGGTCTCTTGCTCCAGCTTCAATGGCTCAGCAGTCAGACTATTTACTACCCGCCGCCCTGTCGAGACAACCTTAAAGTAACGTCGCCTAGCTGCCTCCAACTCGGGCGTTAGGTCTTGCGCATTACCGACCTCTTCGGAATCAGGTACCAACAACTGAGCCACTCGCTCAATCCTCGGGTCATCCGCATCGCCCGGGATATTGGGATCCGCTAACTTGCAACCATCCCAGCTAACCACAATAAATTGGTCACAAGCAAAATGCTCGCGGAACCAAGCCAACTGCTCGGTTTCGATAAAATTCTTAGGTAGCCAGTCTTCGACTTTATTGACGTTGCTTTGAACCGTTCGCCCCGCGCTGTAAAACGCAAACGGTGTCAAGCAAACGGTAACGGCGATAATTGCCCAACCCCAGCGTTGGTAGAATGAGCGTTTTTGTGGGCTAGTGAATGTCACTGGCATTCCGTTGTGCTAGAAAAGCGATTAGTCATCCATGGTTGCGCGATGCATTCGATTGTTATAGAACGCAATCGGCTGTTTGTCCGTCCGATGAATATCGTTGCCATCGTAGCCGATAAACTACGATCCACGTGTCAAAGTTTCGCGATTTTTTGCGATCAGTAAACCCTATCAAGGCGGTGCGACCGATCACCAATGTTGCATTATCAGTTTTTACTGCCGTTTTTCCTCAAGTTTTTGAGCCATTACTCTGGGGGCCTGTGGTGAATCAAGCTAGCAGTACCACTAGCCGATGGGTGATTGCTATCGATGGAGGCGGCAGCAAAGTGGCTGGGGCTGCCTCCAAGTTAGATCTAGCGGGTGCGTATCCACCCAACCGATTGGCGACGATTCGTCAAGTCGTCGATGGGACCGGCTCTGCATCCATCGCAACTTGGGATGAGGCTCGGTCAAACCTGATCACAATGCTGGAACGGCTGATTGCGGAAGCTGCTATCGGTCCGGAAAAAATTTCCAGCGCGGTCCTCATGCTCGCCGGTGCTGGCCGACCTGAGGACGTTGCTAGAGTTACGGAATCGTTAATCCACGACTCGCCGTTCGGTTCCTGTGTTCGATTAACCGTTACCTCCGATATTCAGCCTTTGCTATGCGACGCTCGCGATTGCGATACGGCGTCGTCGTCCATCGTCGTGATCGCTGGAACAGGATCGCTAGTGGCGGCGCTCGACGCCGATGGACAATTTGTTCGAGCTGGTGGCTGGGGACCAATGCTGGGAGATGAAGGGAGCGGATGGCGAATTGCGCAAGCCTTCCTAAAGCCTTTCTGTACCTGGATTGATGGAGGTCTCGATCCGGCTCGTACCCCGGATGGCCTTCACTTGCTGACCAGCTTTCTGGCTGCGCAGCACATGCCCATTGCGTCCGAAAAACTAAATTCAGCTATCATTGCGCTCGCGAGCGATCGACAGCTCGCGGCCCAGCTCGCGCCCGCCATCATGGAGTTGTCCACGCAATCGAACGGCGCAGCTACCTTTCAATTCGTCCGCAATCAAATCTGCTCACTTGCTGATCAAGTTCAACAAGTCCACCATCGACTTGCAATTTCAAAGCAAGCATGGCGACTTTGCTTGTCTGGCGGTTTGGCGTCCAACGATAAATTATTCCAGAACTTTCTCTTAGCGGAGCTAAAGCGTAGAGAAATTGCACCTGCTTCAGTCACGGTGCTCGACCCGCTTTCCGCCGCGCTTCGCTTTGCCGCCAAAGTGGCGTGAGCTTCCAGCTTGCGATGCATTTATGTACTTGCGATGCATCCATGGAGTTGAGTCGCTCCGTAACTCGACTACGTTCACGAAAACGCAGGCCGACAGTCAGACAATGGCTCCGAGTTGCGGAGCAGCTGGGCCACACTATCCGCTCGCTGCCGAAGCTTTTCGAGCAACCGGACTCGATTTATATCTTCCATCTGACTTACTTGGTCGCAACGCATTCCTGCGCGCACGGTTGCAATCGGATGCCCACATTCGATCAACTGCGGTGCATGCGGTCGATCGGCCAGTTCTTCAAGGAAATCAAGCTTTCCAATTAGCTCGTCAGTTAAGTTGATGGGATGTGTGGCATAGACGACCGCTTTGGCAAAGCACGCAAATTCGCTGTCTTGAACTCTAGTGGGTGTCCAAGCTGAGAGGTTGTTGCTCTGAAGAATTTCTCGAACTGGATTTGCACCACGAATAAACAAGAATATTTCCATGCCTGCCGTCCAACGTGGATTGCATTCCAGCAACCACAAGGCACCCCGTTCGTCTCGAATGAAATCAAACTGCAGCCAACCTCGATACCCAATGCGAGCGCTGATATGCGCGCACAGAGATTCAATCTGTGCGTGGCATTCAGTGCTCAGGGCAATCGGTCCGAAGGAACCGCGGTAGATAAATTCCGACGGCCCCAGCCACTCCGCGGCGTCGAAACTACTTGTAGCGCCGAGAATCCGGCAGCCATGATGGTCTAACAAGCAGCTGACTCCGATCTGCTCGCCACGAATGTACTCTTGCCAATAACCGGCTCCAGGGTCCGCTCCTGCGCGTGCGTTTCGCACGATCTTTAACCCGCCAGCGCTAGCACTCGGTTTCCATAGCCAATGGCTACCGCGCGTCTCGCCCAAACGTAGTTGCGGCGTGGATAGGTTAGCGGCCCTCGCAATGTCGTATAGGAATTCGATATTCCGCAGCGCTCGCCGCTGCACTTCAGTAGGCCCGAGTACGAAGGCGATTTCACGCAATTGCTCAACTGCTCCTCCCCAATTTTCCATACCGCCTGCGAGCATAAAAACGACCGACTTACCGGCTCGCAGCAACTCTGTCGTAGCAGCTTGTAATGCATAACGAGTATCGCTCGACAATCGACCTTGCTCGGTTATCTTAAATTCGATCCATCGATCCTTGGCATAGTATCTTGTATCAGCATCGCCAAAGTGATCCACTGCGACCGTCTCCAAACCCGCGTATGCGCAAGCTTCGACGAGCGCCCGCACGGAGTAGCCAACTGCGATCACACTAGGGTTTGATTGCGCGCACATCAGGGCTTGATCGCCAGAGTTGCGTCGAGTGGCGAGCTCGTTCGACAACCGGTCACGTTCATAAAACCCGCTTCCCGGAGCAACACTTCATACTCGCTTAACGTCCTCTCTTTGCCTTCGGTACAAGTCAACATATTGAGACTCTGCATCTGCGCCCAACGCGGTCCGGTCTTATCCTCAAGCAACAGTTTTTCAGCAACCAGAATGCCGCCTTGGCTCGGCAGGGCAGCAAAGATCCGCTTCAGCAATAAGCGGATCTTGTCCTCGCTCCAATCGTGTAAGATTCGCCCCAGTGCATACAGGTCGGCTGGCGGCAACGGATCGCTAAAAAAATCACCGCCAACTAACTCAATCCGCGCGCATACCGAAGACTGTGCGACAATTTCTTTCGCAAGTGGCAAGGCAGCAGGCAAATCGAAGACGACCGCTTTCATCGTTGGATATCGTTCGCAGGCCGCAATCGCCAAGTGCCCAGTTGCGCCACCGAGATCGCCCAAGCAACTAAAGCGGCTCAGGTCCATTGCAGCAACTACTTGTGGCGAACTGATCACACCAAAGCCGTGCATGCCCATCAAGAATTCGCGTTTGGCCGCTTCATCGCGGAAAAAGTGCGAGAAGATCGGTCCATCCAATCCATAGCACTGCTGCCAACGATGCGTACCTTCACGCACGGCATCCTCCAACTTACCCCACATGGGCCACATGACGTTGTTCGAGTAATTGATGTAGCCCGTCATTCTACTTGGGCTCGAAGACAGCAAATAATGCGTAGCCAGCTTAGTATTCGAATACACACCGTCCGTTCGGTCAAGCAATCCTAACCCCACGCATGCATCGAGCAACCTTTCGAGTGCATCGCTATCCGCGCTCAGTTTCTTAGCCAGCTGCAACCCAGTCGTGTCCGCACCTTCCAGCACATCAAACACGCCTAGGGCTACCGCTGCAAACATCGTTTTGGACCGGCGAAAGGCTTCAAGCAAATCAAGAAGAATTGCTGGATCGGGAATCGATGTGTCGGTGGCCATGGCATTTCTTTGCAAATGAATGAACGGTTTGGTGAGTTAACTTGCTCCCGAAAACATAGCAGAGCATCGATCAGCGGGAAGGGGCGGAGCACGTTCGTACCATGCACAGTTTTTAGGATCTCGATATAATTGCTCACTCTATCGAAGCACGCATCAGAAAGCGAAGAAAATGAACGACAAGCCAGTTGCGTTGGGGTTGCAGCCAAGTTTTGGTTTCGGTGATCGTATTGGCTTGGCCACTCCAGGACATGTAGCTGCCATGAAACGCTGCGGAGCCGGCATGGCACCGATTTACCCGCAGCAATCGATTCGCGAAATGACCCGCACCGCGCGTTCGCCACAGCAAGTGATGAAAGACGCGATGTCCGGCGCGCGGGCCGCTGGTTGGACCGCTGCGATTGGAGCCGACGCGGACCATTTGAAAACAACTTCTGATGTCGATGTGACTGCGAGCGTCGGATTTACTTTTTTCACGATCGACCCATCCGGCAACGTTGACCAACGCGCGGACGATTATGATGAAAAAACTCTACGAGCCAAGTTCGAGGACGCGCGTGGAATCGTGCCTTGGTTCGACAGGTATGTCGGCAAGTCGATCACGCTGTCCACGGGAGCTCGTGTTGCTTTGTCCGAGCAAGCCTGCATGCGAGCCGCCGTGAAATATGGTCGCGCAATCGCGCAGGCGCTCGAGTTGGGCGACTACATCGACCGCGTTCAACGCACCGCTTTCCGCGAGCATGAGATCGAATTGTCCGTCGATGAGACCGATCAGCCGACGACTTTAGCGGAACATTACATCATCGCCGATCAATGCTTGGCTGGCGGCATGAAGCTGGTTAGCCTCGCGCCGCGGTTCATCGGCGACTTTGAAAAAGGAGTCGATTTCAAGGGCGATTTGAAGCGCTTAGAAGCTTCGCTGCAGGATCATGCTGCGATCGCCGAGTTGCTCGGACCCTACAAATTGAGTTTGCATTCTGGCAGCGATAAACTCTCCATATATGGATTGCTGGCCAAAGCGACGCGAGGGCGCTTTCATGTGAAGACTGCCGGCACCAGTTACCTCGAAGCCTTGCGAGTTGTCGCGCGGCACGATGCCGGTGCTTTTCGCCAGATCATCGACTTCGCCCGCAGTCGTTACGAAACGGACAAAGCCACGTACCATGTTTCGGCTACACTAGCCGATGCACCCCAAACCGCTGCGGCCAGCGACACCGTACTTGAAAGTGAATACCTCGAATGCTGGAAAGACGTTCCTCAGGGCAAAGGATTTACCAAGCCCGGTCGCCAAATTTTGCATTGCACTTTCGGTAGTGTTCTGACCCATCCCGAGTTAGGCCCACTGGTTCGCGATTGCCTCAAATCGCACCCAGATACCTACTGTGCTGTCCTCGATGATCATTTCGGAAGGCACTTAGACGCACTCCAGAGCGGCATGTAGGTCTGTCCGTGCTGTGACAGCAGTCGCTTCAGTGAGCCGTCGGCGGTAGCTGCGGGTTTCGGAGCAAATGACTTAAACTGCTCGGTCACTGCCAAATGGCATACCATGTATGGCCAGCACATAACCATTGGACGAACCACAAACGCCAGCGTCCACCACTTCGAGACCCGTGGCTAGCCCGGATTATTCATGGCGCGTAGCTAGGTTCGCCAGAACGTGGTGAACCGCTATGAGTTACAGCCACGTTCTGGCGAACGTAGCTACGACAGTCTGTTTTTTCAAATTTCGACGTAACTCGTCGCGTGATATTCGTTTACGTAAAATATTGATCAGGACTATGAATAATCCGGGCTAGCGCCATCGGCTCACAAATTCACAGATTAAGTCTGCCGGATGCGACCGTGCAGTAAATAGCTACGAATCTTGTTGTTTACATTATTACATTAGCAAAGACTTTCAATTCCCGAGACTATTCCCATGCAAACCGACGAAGCCATCCGCGCGCGCAAGACAGTTAAAATCCTTTCTGACCGCGACCTCCCAGCCTCCGATCATCGCTGCCAAATAAACGAAATCCTGACGCTCGCGGGCCAAGCCCCATTCCATCGCGCTTGTGAAGAGCATCATCGCCAAGCCAGCCCACAATCCGGTATCGAACCTTGGCGTTTTCACGCTGTCGATGCAGCCTCATGTAGAAAGCTTCGCACGCAAATTCCAACTGAAAATGCTGGCAAGGTTCCAGCTATGTTGGCAGCCGCTGACGCATTGATCATGGCGACATGGTTGCCTAACAGCAGTGACGCTTCGTACGTCGGCGACGAACCCGGTTTCGCAGCGACGCTAAACAACATGGAACATATCGCTGCCGCATCCGCAGCCCTACAGAACTTATTGTTAGCTGCTACCGCGCGCGGCGTTTCGAGCTATTGGTCCAGTGGCGGCGTGCTGCGTTCGACGCAAGTCTTCAAGCTACTCGGCATCCCGCGTGCGCAGATTCTTCTCGGCGCCGTATTCTTATTCCCCAAAGAATACGGCGACGCAGAACGGGCTACCAGCAAATTGCGAGAGCATCGCGGATCGCGCGAAACTTGGTCGCGTTGGGTCACGTTGCATTGAGACAATACGTCGTTTAACCCGGATTATTCATAGTCCTGATCAATATTTTACATAATTTTACGTAAACGAATATCACGCGACGAGTTACGTCGAAATTTGAAAAAACAGATTGTCGTAGCTACGTTCGCCAGAACGTGGCTGTAACTAAAACCGGTTCACCACGTTCTGGTGAACGTAGCTACGCGCCATGAATAATCCGGGTTAAACCACTTGGCCATCGCCCCGCGAATCACCCAAAGCGAGGCCCGATGGGCACGCGGTTAAATGAAACGAAAGCGAGACCTCGCTGAACTAATTTGCGTTCGGAAGGGATTCTAATTTAGATTCGCTCTTCTGTTCAGATTTCTGTTCCGCGCCCTGCTCAAGCTGCTTCTCAAGTGGATCGATCGATTCTTTTATGAATCCCTCTATCCAAGCCTGTGTCTCTGCCAGCGACTGGCGCTCGAACTCGAGTTTTGAAAGTTCAAGCGCAAGTTCAGCACGTTTTTCTTGCGTGCTATCTCCCTTAATGAGATCTTTCTTGCCAATTAACTCGCTTTCAAGAATTTGCTGCCACATTGCAATTTCTCGGCCTACGCCATTCCATATCGCTTTGGCCTTAGCAGCCTTGCGTTTCGCAGACGAAAGCTCATGCAACGAAAGCACACCTTTAGCGGCCAGCTTTTGTGTTTCAATTACCGCGTCGAGCGCCTCGTCGTAAGTATAGGCTGATTCAATAACGGCTTTGGAATTCAGCGTCGGAGTGCTCATCGATTTCGAGGTTGTCGTTAAGTCACTGTTGCTGGCAGCTTCGCCAAACGGCGTTGGTAAGGGGGACAGCGCGCCTACCGGAGGATTAATTGATTCCGGTGTGGTTTTTAGCAAGCCTGGCTGTCCGGCATCGGGAGCATTAAGTGGAATGAACTGAGGTGGCGTCGACGATTGTGGAAGCGAATTGAGCGGCGTTGAATTAGGATAGAAACGCGCTGGGGGCCCATAGGGATAGGGTTGGTTGGGGCCACTTGAAGGCACGCTTTCATGGAAGTAAGGTTGTGCATTGCTGTTGGGCAATGAGTAGTTTGATGAGTAGTTTGATGTCGCCCTCGCGACGAGCTCGCGGTTCCAAGCGAGATCGTCAGCGGATTCGAGCAATTCAGCGAGGCGACGTTCGATGATCTCAGCTTTGCGTTCGCCCCTTTTCTTGTGGAGTTCCTTGGCTTCTGCCAATTCCGCTTCGAGCTTCTCGACTTGTTTGGCCTGAGCTGAGTGACGTAATTCGAACTGCTTGCTGACGGCTTCGTTCAGCGACTTCCGCAACTCTGACTTCCTTTCACCACTCGCCTGACGCAGTTTGATAACGAGTTGTTGGATTTCTTCCGCAGCAGCTCGCTCCGCAGGGTTTGTATAGGCTGGGCCTACATTAGCAGGGCTTGCATAGGTAACGTTTGGGGGGAATGAATTCGGGACTACGGCCCGAGCATAGCCCGCTGGGGCCTGTGCATAATTTTGGTTCACATAATTTTGGTTCATAGGTGCGATGGGTGCCGTAAGCGTCGTTGCAATACTCTGATTCGCGTGTGGAATAGGATTCGCTATTGTGGGTTGCGGGTTATACGGGTTGTACGTAGGTGTCCGAGGATCTGTTTGAGCGACAACCTGATAGGGCACTTGCGCGGCAACTTGGTAGGGCGCTGGAGCATCGAAGGGTTTAAATTGCTGGCTTCGCTGCGGGGTGGCAAAATTACTTTGCAAATTGCGAGCAATAGCGAATGAGCTTAGGCCGATGCACCCCAAAGCCAATAGGGCTGGCAATAGATGCCGTCGCTTGCGGACAGTTTCCAAAGGGGTGATTGGGTCAGTTTTCAAATTCTCAATTTGCATTTTGTCTTCCTTGGGGTGTGCCAGTTTCAAGCGCAGGTTCTCCTGGCAGACTTGGCGGGTTTATGAAAAAGTCATCGGATAGTTCTTGTTTGAGCGCTTGGATACTGTCGGCAATGCGTTGGACATCGCTTGACCACCGTTCATCTCCAAAACCCGCCAGGGGCGGTGACCGGCGTTTATTTGAGGAGTTGGCTGATGGATCTCGCAGTCGTTGATGAGCATTCTCGGTCAGGCCCTGAATCGTAAAATAGACCGCAAACAGAGCGCAGGAAGCAATAGCAGCTGCCGCGTGTGTCTTTAGCCATCGAGATTGACTGCTGATCTGGCTGGGGAGTGCCAATCGCGAAGGGGCGCGAACATGTGCCAGACACCCTCGCAGCAATTCTGCGGCTTCTTCTGCGGTAGCGATCCGTCGTTCACTTGCCTTAGCCAAGAAGCGCCCAATCAATCGATCGAGCCAAGCCGGCATCGCTTCGTTCACTCCATGCACCGATCGCGGTTTGTCTTCAGTCACTCGGCGAAGCACGGCGAGCGGTGAATCGCCACGCACGGGCGGATGCCCCGTCGCCATTGTGTACAGCACCGCTCCGAGGCTATACAAATCCGAACGAGCGTCGACCGATTCGCCGCGAGCCTGTTCGGGGCTCATGTAGTTCGGAGTGCCAGCCACCATACCGCTGGCCGTCATCGAGGCATCGTCGAGCACGCGCGCGAGCCCGAAATCGCTGAGCATGACACGATGGCCACCTTCATCCATCAGAATGTTGGCGGGTTTGATATCGCGATGGATAATCCCCTGCTGATGAGCCGCGATCAACGCTTCCGCGATCTGCAAACCGATCGATAATACGTCTCCGATCGACAGCGGCCCTTCGCGCTCAATGCGTTGCTGCAAACTGCCGCCCCCAACCAGCGGCATGACAATGTAAGGTAGCGGACCATTGCAGGTCACCGCATAAATGGGAACAATATTCGGATGAACAACTGCGGCAACAGCTTGAGCTTCACGGAAGAAACGCTGCCGAGCCGTCCCGGTATGAGCCAACATCGGCGATAGCAATTTTACCGCGAGTGGCCGATGAAGTTGTTTATCCCAGACCCTAAGTACCACTCCCATGCCGCCCTGGCCAATCACCGCTTGAACCGAACGACCATCCAGTTTTCCAAGCGTGCCCGGTTCGTCGCTTGGTTCGAGCAAACTAGATATCCAATTGCTGGAAGAAGCGATCGGTTGGTTCCCGTCAGAAAAGCCTTGATCCGACGCGTTGCTCAGTTCCGTCGAATCGGCTAACACGCTGCGCGTTTCCTGCCACAACTCAATCGTGCCCGCCAACTGATTCAACTCCTCACGGCACGACTCGCACTGATCCAAATGTGCGGTGAGGGCGCGTTCGTCGGCTGCACTCAGTTGCGATTCGAGCAACCTCACCAGCCGGTCGCTGTAACATGGTCCACCCGCTGCAATCATGATTCCACCTCCCGATAGGGGACCAACAAGCCCTTGACTCTTGCCAACGTTCGGCAGCGGGCCACATACACCGATCCGACGCTCATCCCCAACAGCTTCGCAACTTGCTCTCCCGGCTTTCCCTCCACCGCTGATAACCAAAACGCTTGCCAAGTCTTTGCATTTACCAAATTTCGAACTTGCTCCGCGGCCCATCGAAATTGCTGCCGTCGCGCTTCCAATTCAAATTCTTCACGGTCATCCTGCGCAACAAAATTTGGAACCTGGGATATTTGCTTGGCAAAATCGCTGCCTCCGACAGCCGCCGCTTTGCGGCGTCTGATCAAATCGACGGCCGCATTGCGAGCAATCCGCGCTAACCATCCGCGAAAGCGGCCATCACGCGTGATGTCGAATGCCTGAATCTTGCGGCTGACCGTCAGCAACACTTCCTGAGTCACCTCGCAAGCATCCGCGTCTTGCAGCCCATACTTTCGAGCGATGCGATAAGTTGTCGGTTCATAAATAGCGCAGAACTCCACCCAAGCGGCCGCATCGCCTGCGTCGTGCAAGCGAGCGATCAAGCTTTGGCGGGTATCTGGCGTTCGCATCAATTTTCCCACGCGTGTGTCGCGACGCTCTGCCGTCGCGATTCCTATCTTCCTCGATTGTAAACTCGCGACTGCGGTGCGTCGCTCCACACGGATAAACACGTTACCAGAAATCGATTCCTTACGCGAAATCAGAAAATATTCTGACACTTCGCTGATCGCCACCGGGCCAGCACCGGGCCAGCACCTCGTTCCAAGGCTCCGCCTTGGAATGCACTGTCTTCGAGGCTCTGCCTCGCGAGTGGGTCAGATTCGCCATCGGAGTGATCGCAAAATCGCAAGCGGAGCCTGCAAGACATTGGGTTACTAGGCAGAGCCTCGCAACCAGTTGGTGGCGATCAGCAAGATGAGTCAATTTTCTGGCCTGTTTTCACCTTGCTATCAAATCCAGGCACTCACCCAACGAGTCTAACTTGAGTTTATCTATCAAGAAATCTAAACAAATTTTTCGGCACGCCTGAATTGCTATTGGGTAAATGGAATGGCCTATGGTACGGTTTTACCACGACCCAAATTGCGCTTCCCAGAGCGCTACGCAAACCCGTTTCGCATCCTTGAACGACGCAAAATTAATTGCCATTACGTTCGAGAGATGTACAAGCATTGGCATAGGAGGTGCCCTCATGCAATTTGTTAGCATGGAAGTGAACCGTCACGGTTCCAGCGATCAACTTCAATTGGGAAAACTCTCGCCAGGCTTGAATGCCATATGCGGTCCCAACGGCTCTGGCAAAACCACACTCCTCAACTGGTTGCGACAAATGGCGATCGACAACGCCGCTGGTTCAACGTGGACCGATCGACCCAACTCCCTACACGCACCCCAGTATGGAAAAGTCGAGCTACGGAATCAACAAAACACCTATAACTTAACCCAGTCCAGCAACGGCAAAATTACTTGCAGTACGGGCAGAGGTTTTGACAGAGAGGCATATCTAGCGAACGCTGCCAACACCGCACTATCAGCCGAACAAAAGCGTGTATTCAACGAGTTGACCGGCAGCCAACATGGCGTTGATAACATCCAGCGTTTGGAGACGCTCGCTCGAACTCTTGGCATCGACGCGCCAGCCGTAAATCATTCACTGGTCGAACGACAGTCGTTGCTCGCGCGGCAAACCGACATCAATACCCGTTTACGATCCCTGGAGGGACTGCGTGCGACCCGCGAGGGTCTGCTGTCGCGTCGCGGCCAATTGGAAGCAGAACTGCATCGTGCACAACGAGAGTCGCAGTCGCACCGGGGCTATGGAGTGTTAGGTGATCGTGAACGCCTGGAAGACCATCGCAGCGCGCTGGCAACAGAACTGCGCGATGTGCGAGCTGAACTCGCTGCACTGGAACGTGATATCGCGGGTCAGAAAAGCGGCTGGCCGCTGCGTCGTAGCCACCATGAACTAGACATTGGATCTACCTACCGCGAACAACTCGAACAGCTCGACGCGCGGCTTGATCGTTGGCGTCAAACGCTTCGCGACCTGCGAGCACATCGCGAGCGTTTGGAACATGACGCGACCGACGCCCGGCTCGACAAGCAAATCGGCGATCAGTTATCGATTACCAAGACTGCCGAACCTCGCGCCGCCTTGCGTGCTCTGGAAGCTCAATTGTTGACCGCCAGCCAGCAACTTGACGCGCTAATCGATCGTCAAGATCGAACCTACGAAAGCTACCATGCGCAGGCTTCGTTGCCTGAATCACTTCGCAACATGCAACGTGACCTCTACGAAGTTTGCCAGCAACTAGCCCGTCAAGAATCTACTACTGCCGCTGAAACGCTTCGCCAACAAGCCGCTCAATTGGCCCGCAGCGAGGCCGAACTGCTGCAATCGGTTGAGAAATTGATCGATGAACGCGCCTCCTTGCTCCACAAGATTGCAGATGAATATCATCTATCTATGGATCAATTGACGCTCGCGTTCGGTGACTGGTGCGAATGTCACGACCATCCGCATTTGACTCAATGGTTGCTGAATGAGGCACCCGGTGCGCATAGTCACCAAGCCTACACCGAAGAGACTCACCGCGGTGAACAACAGCGCATCGCACTGCAAAATCGCATCGCGGAATTGCAATCACAGTTGAAGGAAGTCGAGGCGCAGCTTTCGCTTCGTCGTCAACCTGAAGCTACAAAGTTGCTTCGTAGCGAAGCGGATGTGGCTCGCAACTTGGACAAAGTAATCGTCGAATTGCGTGACTTGGAAGAGCGCGATCGCTTGCGAGTGGAATTGGACGAAATCCGCCGTTCGCTCGCAAAACTGCCCGTCGAAACGGTTGCTTCCGATCGCTTTCGACAGTTGGTCAACCAGCACCTCGACGCCATGACAGCTGCCCCGGGCTCCGGTGGACCGGAGATGCGTCAGGCAAATTCATATCGCACATCCAAAAACAACGTACACAGCCATACTGCGATTTACTTGAACGGCAGCGGATCGAATTCGACTCTCTCAAACGGTCGAGCCCGCATCCCGGCGGCACCGGCGCCGATGATAGAATTGGCCATGCGTTTGGCGATTGCAGAAGCCATGTTCGAACGCGGCCAACCCATCAGTTTGCTAGTCGACGGTCCGCTCGATCATCTAGCTCCCGAGCTGCAACAATTGGCCGTTCGACATCTTGACTCTGTTGGATCGACCGGGCAACAAATCGTACTGTTTAGCAGTGACGAACGCATCGCGGAATTGGTTCGCAGCGCACACGGTTGGGTGGGCTACATGCATGCAATGCAAGCCGTTCGACCGGTCGCAAAAGTTTACTCGGTTCCTAAACCAGCATACGATGTCAACCGCCAACTGCTCGCCTATGCGAACGATCACGAAGCCGACAAGTGGTACGAGCCCGCAGTGCCTCGACAACGACTGGTTCGTTCCGCGCCAGTTGCGACGACTAATCATCGATTGACCATAGTATCTTTGATCGAAGACTGTCCCTCGCTGGAGGCGACCTCTGCCGCGCGTTTGCGCGCGCTAGGCATCGATCGTGTTGGCGATCTGTTAGCGACCGATCCGCATTGGCTGGCGGAACACCTACGATTGAACGGCGTGACCAGTAGCACGGTAATGCGCTGGCAATCCGAAGCGAGACTGCTGTGCAATGTGCCTCAGTTGCGTCCGTTTGATGCACGTGTCTTGGCCGGTGCCGGTGTTCGTCATCCTCGCCAATTGGCCGAAATGCATCCCAGCCAGTTGCTTGACCGCGTCGAATGTTTCTTAGCTACCGATCGCGGTCGCGATATCCTTCGTAGCGGTAATAGTTATGAACTTTCGCGCATTACATCATGGATCGCATCAGCCAAGCATGGTGACGCGCGCGGTCGATCGTATGTAGCCACCGTCACACCCCCGCCGCAGGTCACCGATCGCTACTACCACGAAATGCCACGCGGCGAAGTTTCCTACCGTCAGGTTAGCGAATCACGTCCAGCCCATCACTACTACGGCGATCCGGCTGCGAGTTACGAGGCAGCTGACAGTCATGATCACGATGGTCGTGAACCTGAAGCCAATTCACGCGAATATGACGACAGCGACCATGATTATACGCGTTCGAGCCGTCCACTACCCGCTCGTGAGGTGAATTACCCGGTGGTCCACCGCGCGTACGAGCCGCGTGAACGACAACCGCGCGTTAACCGAGAACTTCGTGATCTCCAAGCCATCGAACGTGAACCCCGTGAAAGTGTTTCCCGTGAATTTGCAGAGCGCGAGCCGCGGCGCTCGGATCTACCGTCACGGACTGCGGCGCAACGTGAATCCCGCAAAACGCGCCAAGCGGTCTCCGGTCAGGCACCAGCCACCGTATCGCGAGCCACTGCATCCGGCGTCAAGAATGGTCGTCAAGGTGCAACCGCCACTGGGGCACGATTCTATCTCGATCTTTCCAGCCCTGTCGTTGACGCTCCTTCGATTGGACCACGCGTTGCCGAGAAACTGGAATTGATGGGTATCGAGACCGTAAAGCAGTTCATTGCCGCAAACGCTGAAATGATGGCATCGCGTCTGGATACCAAGCGAGTTGATGCATCCACGGTCCGCGATTGGCAAGATCAAGCTCGCTTGGTCTGCCGCATCCCCAACTTACGTGGCCACGACGCGCAATTGCTCGTCGCTTGTAAGGTAACTTCGCCTGAAGAACTTTCACGATTGAACGCCACCAGCTTACTCGCTCAAGTGACCGCCGTTGTCAAGAGCTCCGAAGGCCAGCGAATGCTTCGCGGAAGCCCAGCTCCCGACCTCGTCGAGGTCACCGACTGGATCAACTGGTCTACAAACTCTCGCAGTCTAAACGCTGCCTGACTGACCGAAGACAAGCAGTGAGCCGACGGCGCTAGCCGCGGGCTTCGGAGTGCGCGCGCCAAAATGCTTGGTGACTGCCAAAAACCAAACAATTCGCTGCGCACGTACTGCCATTGGATGAGTTGCTCACCTTTGACGACCACGACTTCGAAACCCGTGGCTAACGCCAGCGGCTCACCGTAGCGCCGACGGTTCATGTAGCTTTAGCGCTCAGCGTGTACGTCACGAGTCCGCAATGGAAGTAGATCGCTGCAGCGCCACAACACGGCTGAATCCTCGCCCGGCAGAACCTGCGCCACAGTCGTTCCACTGCGGGTCGGTAGCATGGGCCGAATTCAGTTATTGAGCTGGAAAAAAACGAAAACCGGCAGCTTGGGGGCAAGCAAGCTGCCGGTCCGTAACGTTGCGGGAGGGGACTCGCAACTAAATCGTGGTGCGCCACGGCGCTCCGCCGTTAGCTGTCAACCAATTCGGATTCAAGGTCATCTGCTTCCGCTTCCGCTTCCGCTTCTTCAGCCGCATCGCTTTCAGGTCCAGCATATCCGCCTGCAGCCATGATCAGCTCTTTGATCTCCGAGGCAACGTCCTTATTTTCGAGCAAGAACACACGCGCTTTTTCTTTGCCTTGGCCCAGATACGTCTCGTTAAACTTAAACCACGCACCGCTGCGTGTCACGACTTTGTGCAACATACCTACATCCAGCAGGTCACCTTCATAGCTGATCCCCGAATTGTGCATCATGTCGAATTCCGCGATGCGGAAGGGAGGCGCAACCTTATTCTTTACGATCTTGCAGCGAACGCGTTGGCCGACTACTTCCTCGCCGTCTTTGAGCGCTCCTATTCTGCGAACATCAATTCGGCAAGAACAATAGAACTTGAGAGCGCGACCGCCAGGCGTCGTTTCAGGGCTACCAAACATTACGCCAATCTTTTCGCGAATCTGGTTGATGAAGATTACAACCGTCTTGCTTCTGGCGATCGCACCGGTCAACTTGCGCATCGATTGGCTCATCAAACGAGCCTGCAATCCAACGTGTGACTGACCGATTTCGCCATCGAGTTCTTGCTTGGGTATCAACGCGGCGACCGAGTCGATAACGATTACATCGACCGCATTACTCTTCACCAGATGCTCGGTAATTTGCATCGCTTCTTCGCCACTGCTCGGCTGCGAGACAAGCAGGGTGTCGAGTTGAACACCGATTTTTTTTGCCCAGCTTGGGTCAAACGCATGCTCCGCATCGATGATCGATGCGATACCACCGTTCTTTTGGGCTTGAGCACAGATGTGTAGCGCCAGAGTGGTTTTACCACTCGACTCTGGTCCAAAAATTTCAATAATACGGCCACGTGGAACTCCCAGACCACCGAGCGCCATGTCGAGCGACAAGCTACCGGTTTGCACCCCGTCGATCTTTAACAGGGCTTCACCGCCAAGGGGCATGATCGAGCCTTCGCCGAATTGCTTCTCAATTTGAGCGAGAGTGGTTCGCAATCCAGGTTCGCGCTTGTAGACGGCCTCCATGCCAGTTGGACCATCGCTGGGCTTCTTCGAGGTAGCATTGTTAACAGGTTTCTTCTTTGCCATAGTCTTGCTCGCACTAGTAACCATTTCCCTGGAACTCCCAACCAAAAGGAACTCGAAAGAACCACAACTCGATTTGAGAACGATTGATCGTCGCGTGCGTAGTTGTCGTGCAGCCTCATCACCCTTTGGACGGTCTAAAGACCACTGGGATACTACCGGATTCGCGACTCACTGACAACTCTCTGGCGACAAATATAGTATCGCGAGTGGTTGGACACGTTTGGTCAACGGCTGCAAAAAGAATCTGTGAATTTGGATGTTAACCTGCTCGGTGACTACCGCATCCGGCGGCTGCGAGCCTCTTTCAGGCTTTTTGAGTGGAAAAAACCAATAAAAAATCGCAGACCGAAAACGGACTGCGATTATAAATTTGTTTGCTTAGTTTGGCGCGAAACTACTCGCTGGCCGCTGCTGCCTGAACGGTTCGTGCAGGTCGCTTGGCCATGATTGCAGCAAGGGCCTGCTTTTGCTTTTCAAGGTGGGTTCCGTTTGTGCCATACTTCTTGATCAGAATGGCAGCTTTATCCGTCGGGAGCGCGCCAACGCTCATCCAATAATCGATGCGCTCACCCTTCAGAATGGCTCGAGCGTCGGTGTCACGGACCATGGGGTCGTATATACCGAGTTCTTCGATCACTTTACCATCGCGCGGACGACGAGCATCACAAACACAAAGGCGGAAGAATGGGCGTGCTTTACGACCCATCATTTTCATTCGAATACGGACTGCCACATCAATCTCCTACGGAACTTTAAATGAACAAGTGCATGTTTTATATCAAAAGTGCCCGCATGGGGAGGCGACATTTTGGATTTTGAGTAAGTTTCTCGAACCTCTTGCGAAAATCTAAGCCTTTAGGCTTACGTTTACCCGCAATTCTTGCCTTCTTTGGCCGGTGGCACGCTCTGAGGCTTTGCGAAAGGGTGCTAGCCCGGATTATTCATGGCGCGTAGCTACGTTCGCCAGAACGTGGTGGACCGCTTTGAGTTACCGCCACGTTCTGGCGAACGTAGCTACGACAGTCTGTTTTTTAAAGTTTCGACGTAACTCGTCGCGTGATATTCGTTTACGTAAAATATTGATCAGGAAAATATTGATCAGGACTATGAATAATCCAGGCTAGATTCCCTGGCAATTACACAGCCATCGAAGACTCTGGGTGTGCCACCCCTTTTCCGACGATCCCCAAATTTAAAGTTGGACAGAGCACTAGGCCTCTGGGGCACTAGGCCTCTGGGCAAGGCTATTTCTTGCGTTTCATCTGACGCAGTTTCTTCTCTCGCTCTTTTTGCAGACGCTCTCGCTCTTTAGGGCTGAGTTTCTTGCCAGTCGACTTTTTTGTCTTCATGCCACCCATGGAGGGGTCGTTCAACATGCTTTGCTTCATCTGTTCCATCAGCTGCATACGATCCTTAACCCCAGTCCCAGCAGCCATTTGCATCATCGGTGCCATGATCGAAAACTGCTTGATCAGACCACTGATGGCCTGCGGAGGTACGCCAGCCCCTTTGGAAATACGGTTGCGGCGTGGCGTATCGATCAGTTTTGGATTGCGGCGTTCGGCGGGAGTCATGGAGTCGATCATGCCGAGCATCTTGCGGACTTCGCCATCGGTATCGGATCCGTCCATCATTTTCTTGAAATCGCCCATGCCGGGCATCAGGCCCATCATCTTCTGCATGAGTCCGGGCTTGGCGATTTTTTCCAACACTCCTCGAAAATCCTCGAGCGTAAACTGACCGGAAGCCATCCGTTCTTCGAGCTTCTGACGCTCCTTGTCATCGATCATCCGATGCGCTTCGCGGGCAACCGCAACGATGTCACCCATTTCCAGGATGCGGCTGGCCATTCCTTCGGGTCGGAAAGGTTCGAGCGCGTCGAGGTGTTCGCCCGTTCCAATGAACTTAATCGGCACTTGCGTCACGTGCTTGACGCTCAGCAGCGCTCCGCCTCGGGCGTCGCCGTCGAGCTTTGTCATGATGACGCCATCTAGCTCCAAGGCTTCGTTGAACGCTGACGCGGAGTTAACCGCGTCCTGGCCAGTCATGCCGTCGACCACTAAGTAGACTTGGTCGGGATTTACTTTTCGATCGATATCTGCCAACTGATGCATCAGTTCTTCATCGATGGCTAAACGACCGGCTGTATCCAAAATCACCAGCGACGCACCCAACTCTGCCGCTTTCGCAATTCCGTCTCGACAGACTTTAATCGGATCTTTGGAGCCCAAATCGCTATAAACTGGCACATCGAGCTGCCGTCCGATGACATGCAATTGCTCAATTGCAGCGGGTCGTTGTAAGTCAGCGGCGACCAACAAAGCCTTGATTTTCTGCTCTTTCAGTAATTGTGCGAGCTTACCGCAAGTGGTCGTTTTCCCCGAACCCTGCAGTCCGCACATCATCAGAATGGTAACGCCCTCTTTCTTAAGCGGAATCGAAACATCGACTGGCCCAAGGATGTTGACCAACTGCTCGTAAACAATATTGATCAGTTCATCTTGAGGCTTGAGGGACAGCAGCACCTTTTGGCCCACGGCGCGCTCGGTTACTTGGCCCATGAAATCCTGAATGACCGCGTAGCTGACGTCGGCGTCGATCATCGCCTGCTCGACCAGTTGCAGCCCGTCGCGCATGTTTGCTTCGGTCAATTTGCCTTTGCCACGAAGCGATTTGAAGGCCGACTGTAGACCTTCTTGCAGAGATTCGAACATGATTAACCGATCAGTGTGCAGACAAAAAGTTCTAACCGTGGATCGCATCTGCCGGATGCGTCTTTGAAGCTGCCAATTTTGGAAGCGCATGATTCTAGAGGGGCAGCCCCAAAACTGGCAATCCGGAATGCTCCGAAACTGCGATTTGGGTGCAGATCGTTAAGAATTGTCGACGGTATAGCAATTCTCGCGAGGCGGTTTACGATCTAGTCGGGCGCAACGCCATCCCTAGCCGCCACTCCCTCCTTCGGCACGCCACATATTAGCATGTTTAAACCCTTTATCCTCGCCCTCTCCACGCTGCTTTTCGTCGGCTCCGTAAATTTACAGTCGCAGACACCGGACCCGATCGCTGAAATGCAAACCCAGGCCGTAACGACTAACACGAGCTCCTGGGGGCATTGGGGCCCAAATCCGGAAAAGTATTCGAGTTGGACGACGCATACCAACCGTTTGATTCCCGCTTACGTTTTTGGGGGCGATTTCAGCCGCGTAGCCGGTGAAAAGAGCATCTACCGCTGCCCCGCTGCGATCGAAAAACTTTACGGCTTTTTGCCTGAGGAAACCGCTAACCCGCAAGCCGAGTACTTTGACCAGACCGACATCTTCCGCTTGCAAAAATGGGCGGTTGAATCCGGCAAGAAGCGTATCATCTTGTTTGTCTTCGACGGCATGGATTGGCATACCAGCCGCGCCGCTGCCATCAACAAGACCGCAGCCGTCC
>JANLQO010000221.1:0-2967 GCA_031367855.1 Planctomycetia bacterium
CCAGCGCCTTTGCTTGTCCAGCCAATCCCGCAACCTCGATAATTTTGCGTTGCCGATCTAAACTCTTGTTCTCACCCTGGGTCTCTTTTAGAGCGACGGCTGCAGTGCTGACCAGCAGCGAGCAACCGATACAGAGTACCAAGGTTACAACGAAGGTATTGAACATGGAATCACGTTGCTCTGGAAGCATGACGCGTTGCCCTCCGCCGAATGTTGGCCTGAATCACGCAATAATCGATAAATGGCGCAAAAACATTTCCAAATAAAATGGCCAGCATGATGCCCTCGGGGAAGGCCGGATTAACCACGCGAATGAGGATCGTCATGCCACCAATCAACAGTCCATAAAGCCACTTGCCCGTCTCCGTCATCGATGCACTGACGGGGTCAGTAGCCATGAAGACGGTCCCAAACGCAAATCCGCCAATCACAAAATGCCACCACGGCGGAACATTAAACATGGGATTGGTTTGACTTCCCAAAACATAAAACAAGGACGACAAGGCGAGCGCACCCAAGCCAACGCCGCTCATAATCCGCCATGAACCAATTCTGGTTGCAATCAGGATGGCAGCTCCAACCAAACAAGCCAGCGTGCTCGTTTCCCCAATCGATCCCGGAATCGTTCCGATAAACGAATTCCACCAACTCAGACTGCGCTCGCCACCCGTGGTCATGATGTGCGCGAGCGAATCGACAGCATTGGGATATTTCGTTAGATCTGCGGTGGCCAATTGACCCAGGGCCGTAGCCCCTGAATAGCCATCGATCGCGCCGTCGCTACCAACAAACTTCGATGCGACCCAGACTTTTTGACCTGTGATTTGAGCGGAATAGGCGAAGTACAGGAAACACCGACCTGTAAGCGCCGGATTGAGGAAATTGCGGCCTGTGCCGCCGAAAATTTCTTTGCCAAACACCACTCCAAAAGCGATCCCGATCGCAACTTGCCACAGGGGAATATCGGGTGGAAGTGTTAACGGAAACAACAGCCCAGTGACTAGAAATCCTTCATTGATTTCGTGCTTGCGAACCACACTGAAGATGACTTCACAAATACCACCCGCTGTCATGCAAACCACATAGATGGGCAAAAAATACATGGCACCTAGCACAAAACAGTCGAGTACGCTGCTGGGATTGTGTTCCCAGCCCATCGATTTATGAATCGCGTGGTGCCAATCAAAATAGGGGACCTTATTCGTGGCAAGCAGCGCTTGAATCGCAATGTTGGCTTGGTGACCGACATTCCACATGCCAAACAGCGTACATGGAATCAGAGAGATCACGACCATCGTCATCATGCGCTTCAAGTCGAGCGCATCACGAATGTGTGTCAGGCCTTTAGTCACACTTCCCGGCGTATAAAGAAACGTATCTCCAGCTTCATAAAGCGGATACAGTTTTTCTAACTTTCCCCCTTTGTCAAAAAGCGGATGCAGTCGGTCAAGTAGCTCGCGAAGCATCTTCATCGATGTACTATCCCTCATTTTCAATCGTAGTCAGATTGTCACGCAAAATACTGCCGTAGTCATACTTGCCGGGACAAACAAAAGTACACAACGCGAGGTCCTCCTCATCTAATTCCAAGCAACCTAGCTCCTGTGCTCTTTCGATGTCCCGCGTTATGAGCGCACGCAGCAGCAGGGTGGGCAATAGATCCAGTGGCATCACCCGTTCGTAAGAGCCGATTGGAACCATGGCCCGTTCACTACCCTCGGTACTGGTTGTCAACGCGAACTGCTTGCGCGCCGACCAGGCGCCAGCAAAGGCTCGTGTCGCAGAAAACTTGTTAAAGCCTGGCATTTGCCAGCCGAGCAACTCGCGTTGATTGCCTTCCGCCAGGCAGGAGACTTGAAGGTGATATCGTCCTAGATAGCCAGTCCAATCCTCCCACTGCCTGCCGCACAAAACGGAACCGGAAATGATGCGGTTGGTCTCCCCTTTAAGTTCGCCTTGAGTCAGCTCCAGCAGAGAAGCGCCTAAGCGTGACTTAAGCAATCGGGGTTTACCAACCACTGGACCAGCCAACGAAATCACGCGCGTCGAATCCAATCTCCCAAGAGTGAACGCGCGACCAATCGCAATGACATCCTGATAATTGAGGTGCCAGTTGACGATTCCAGGCATCACGGGCCGCATGAAATGCATATGCGTACCAACCAAACCTGCTGGATGCGGGCCACGGAACTCGGCCACCCGCACGTTGGGCATCACTTCACCGGGAGTGTCGCTGCCCGGGGCTCGGCATACCATGGTCTTGCCCTCAGTGAGGCGCGAAACTGCATCCAACCCAGCCGCAAAATCCTCTCTGGCATCTCGGATCACCACGTTGGGCTGAGCGGCCAGTGGATTGCTGTCCATGGCTGTGACAAAGATCGCGTTCGGTACGGATTTGGGCAAAGGGACTCGACTGAATGGACGCGTTCGAAAGGCGCTCCAAAGGCCTGTCGAAACGATTCTCTCGATGATCTCTTCGCGGTTGAGACGAGAAATATCTCCAGCCTCGATAACCGGGAACTCCTGCTCCAACTCTCGGTCAGCCACGTCAATCATGATCGACATCAAGCGGCGTTTTTCTCCACGGTGGATCGCACGGATTTTACCACCGGCAGGTGACGTAAAGACCACTCCTTCGTTTTGTTTGTCGACCATCACGGGTTGGCCGAGCCTAACATCATCGCCTTCGGAAACAAGCAGTGAGGGTCGAAGCCCCAGATAGTCGCTGGCAATCAAAGCAACTTGACCAACCGATTTTGTATCTATCCTTTGATCGGGTTCTCCGGCAACCGGGACAGCCAGTCCCTTTGCAATTGCAAATCGTTCGACCATGATCTCGATGCGCCTCACATGATGGGTTCACCAAAATTGGAATCGGGTACGAATCGGGTACCTTATTTACAGGACATAATTTACGTGACGTGACCATGAATGTACGACATCAATTGATGGTTCTCGCAGGATAGC
>JANLQO010000235.1:0-23499 GCA_031367855.1 Planctomycetia bacterium
GCTCAGCGAATAGATCTACTCGTTTACTCGCCAAAAAATGCGACGCGGCCTGTACCGTGTTTTCTCGGCCTGAATTTTCGTGGTAACCATACCACGACGGCGGATCCAAAAGTTTTGATTCCGGTATCGTGGGCACCGAAAGATGATGACGCTGGCGTCGTGAACAATCGTTCAACGGAAGTGGGTCGCGGAACAAGTAGCCGTCGTTGGGAAATTGAGATGCTGATCGAAAACGGCTGCGCGGTGGCGACAGCGTATTGCGGTGATATCGATCCCGACTATGACGACCAATTTCAAAACGGCGTGCACGCACTCTTTCCTGAACATCGTCCTTCGGCGGAGCATCCTGAGCGATGGGGAACGATTGCAGCCTGGAGTTGGGGACTGTCGCGATTGCTGGATTGCATCGAGCAGAAAGTAAAGATCGTCGATCCGCGCCGCGTAGCAGTGATCGGGCATTCACGCCTGGGAAAGACATCGTTGTGGGCGGGTGCCAGCGACCAGCGATTTGCTGCGGTGATCTCCAACGACTCCGGTTGTGGAGGAGCCGCATTGAGTCGTCGCGAAATTGGCGAGACGCTGTGGCGTATCAACAATTCCTTCCCGCATTGGTTCTGTGGGAACTTTAAGAAGTACTCGAACAACGAAGCGAATATGCCGTTTGATCAACACCAACTGTTGGCACTTGCTGCGCCCCGGCCCTTGTATGTCGCCAGTGCGTCCGAAGATCTGTGGGCCGATCCCAAGGGTGAGTTTCTGGCAACTCAGCTAGCGGGAGAATTTTACAAGCAAATCGGCGGACAGCCATTGGCATTGAAAGACTTTCCCGCTCCCAATACCGCTTCGGTGGGGCAGGTGAGCTATCACCTGCGCGAAGGCAAGCATGATATTCTGGCTTGGGACTGGAAAAACTACATTGAATTCATCAAGCTAATGGTTGTGCCAGATTAAGCACTAGGAAGACAAAGCCTAGTGCTTTGTCAATGACGAAGACGGGGGTTTGTTTAATCAGCCGAAACGCATTAGCGTCCAGTTTTTGTAAAGTAAACCGGACGCTAATGCGTTCCGGCTGATCCCCGTTTACCAATTTGACACACCACTAGTGAGAACGCCTAATTTTGTGTTTGCATGATGGAATTTCAAAGTCCTCAATTTCTTTACTTTATCTTGCCGCTCTGCATTGGTTGGTTGTTGTTGACGGTGTATTCAGAACGTCGGCGACGGCGAGCGCGCGAAGCCTTTGCGGCTCAGTCAATGTGGTCAAAGATCTTTCCAGAAGAGTCGGCGGCGAGATTCTGGTTCAAGTTGTTACTCCGCGAGCTAGCGATCATTGCGAGTTTAATCGCCCTGGCTGGCCCGCGTTTTGGGAATCAGGTAGAACAAGTCACGCCGCGCGGAAGCGATCTCTACGTATTGATTGATGTTTCAAGATCCATGTTAGCCGAGGACGTAGTACCATCGCGATTGGGGCGAGCGAAAGCTGACGTTTCGGCGCTGTTGAATCGACTGGATGGCGAACGCGTCGGTTTGATTGCGTTTGCCGGGCAGGCGGTCGTGAAGTGCCCTTTGACGATCGATTACGACTCCTTTCGGCGTGCGCTTCAAGAACTCGACCCCAGCAGCGCACCGCGTGGCGGCACCGCCATTGGCGATGCAATTCGGAAGGCTCTCGAAGTGTTTCATGCAAAAGTTGAGCGCGATCAATCGATTTTATTGATCACCGACGGCGACGATCAAAATTCGTATCCTTTGGAAGCTGCGGCGATCGCTGCAGAGCGAAAAGTAGCCATCTACGCAGTCGGACTGGGCGATTCCCAGCAGGGGGCCAGAATTCCTGAAAAGGGAGATTCGAAAAACTATGTCGAGTATGCAGGCGAGCAGATTTGGAGCAAGCTGGACGGTAGTTTATTGAGCGAGATTGCCCTCAAGACATCGGGGGTTTATGTTCCGGCTGGTACAAAGTCCTATAACTTAGCCGAACTGTACACGGAACATTTGAAGCAGCGGCGGGCTAGTGAGGGTGAGTCCCAACAGCGAATTCGTCGCTCTGAGCAGTATCAGTTGTTCCTGGGGTTCGCCCTAATATCGCTGGTGATCGACGCCTGCATTGCTTCCTATCGAAGGACTGACCAGGGGCCGGGCAAGACCGCCGGAATGCGACTTTCGAAAGCAGCCAGCAATGTGTTGATACTTTCACTCATGTACAGCCAGATGGCAGGCGCTCCTCTGCAAGCCGAAGAACCGGTTGCTGCAGTGCGCGAGGGATTAAAGCTTTACTCGCAAGAGAAGTACGACGCCGCTCAGGAAAAATTTGCGGCAGCTGTCGAGCAACTGGGCGAAAGCAAGTCCGAGTCACTTGCGATCGCTGCCTTTGACAATGCCTGTGCGTATCATCGAAAAGGTGATATCGAACAGGCTCGCGAGAATTACTTGCTAGCTGGACTCAGTCAAGATCGCCGCATCGCGACGACAGCTCATTTTAATCTAGGCAATCTAGCCGCCGAACAAGCTCGCTCTGCAGCAGGCGAGCAACCTGAACTGCTGCCCCTAGATAAGCGAACAGGGGTGCTCGATCATCTCAAGCAAGCGGTGGAGGCATATCGACATTGCCTTGAGTTACAACCCAACCACATTCAATCTCGCAAGAACCTTGAATTGGTCCGCCTGTGGATCAAATACTACTCTGACAAGTGGCGTGAGCAGGATCGACAGAAGCGACGCGATGAATCCAACGTGTTGGCATTTCTCGAATATATCATGGCGACTCAACAAAGTTTGAGAGAGACTACCGAAGCGTTGCCAACGAACGCAACCTCGGACAGTTATGCAGAATTAAAACTCGCGCAAGATGAACTTCGCGAAGAGATTCCGATCTTGCGTGACAAAATCGAGAGCGAATTAAAACCACCCACCAACGATACCAATGGCAATTCAGGGAACAGTACCGTCAGCAATGCAGGCGCGAGCGATGATAAATTGTTGGAGGAAGGGGTTCGCTTACTTCAAGGCTGGGCCGATGCCGCGGGTATGCATATGGCAACATCATCGAAGCAGTTTGGCTTGCGAGTAGCTGCCGAGTCGGCCACAAGTCAACGAGCCGCCATTGAAGAGCTTGATAAAATCTGGGATGCGATCATTCCGTTTCAACCCTTGTTGGCAAAGGAGTTGGCCGAGCAGACCGCCATCGCCGGAACCCTCAAGCCGAGTTCTGCTGACTCTGTGAAAGAAGAATCGATCGATTCGATTGACGGCACTTCGAATGTGTTGCCTAAGGAGCCCGCTGCCGAGGAAGAAAATGCCCCGCCGCAAGCGCAAACACTTCAGATTGCTGAAAGCCAGTTGCCACAAGTGACGCAGACTCAGCAGTGCACGCTGCGCAAATCGCGAATGCTCGCACCCAAGGCTGAGATGGAATTGCAGCAGCTTGAAGCAGCCCCGGCAGTCGATCGTGCACCTCAAGAACCACCAAAATCGGACGAAGGCTCTAACGGTTTGACTGAATCGACTAGTCCAAAACAAATTGATCCGGAGGAGGCGAAGGCAGGATTGCGAAAGGCAATTGAACTGGCACCAAAAGCGGTGATCGAAATGGAATCCACGCTCGAATTTCTGCAGCAAAAGGAATGGGCCAAAGCCTACGCTGCCGCTGAGGAAGCAAGACGAATCCTGGAAGAAATTCAGCAAGCACAGCCAAAGAACGAACAGCAAAATCAGGATAATCAACAACAGGATCAAAACCAACAACAGCAGGAGCAGCAACAAAACTCGCAGCAACGGAATGCAGATCAACAGGATCCTTCCAATGAAAACAAGTCGGACGAAAAACAGAACAACAAACCAGAAGACAAGCAGAAACCTGACCAGCAACCTTCACAGGACAAGCAACCAGCCAAACCGCAAGTCTCTCCTGAACGAATGGCGGAGGCCTTGCGAAAGGTACGCGAACGCCAGCAGGAGAAGCAAGATCGCGACCGACAGATGAGGGCTCAAATTCTTGGACGCGCGCCCGTAGAAAAGGATTGGTGATGAATCCGTTTTTGAGGATTTTAGTCTCGTTGTTGCTAGCCCTGCCTGCATCGAGGTCGCTTGCATTTCAAGCTCCTGAGATCCGAGTTGGCCTCAGTGCGGAGGAGATTTTTGCCGGCGAAAGCGTCGATTACACCGTTGAAATTCGCAATACGGAAAACCCAGCGGCTCCCGATATGTCAGCGCTCAGAGATTTGTTCGAAGTTGTCGCAACTGGTGATCAATCTCGCAATCAATCCTCAACGACCATCATCAATGGACGCGTATCGCAATCCACGTACTTAAGCCACGTTTACCAGTTTCGATTGACCCCCAAACAGCCGGGAGAATTGCAGATCCCTGCACCGACGGCCACGGTCGACGGAAAGCCTTTGACGGGGCGAAAGCCTTCCTTACGAGTCTTAGTACCGGAGCCGCAAGATTTAGTTTTAGTGGAAATGAATTCGAGCCACTTGAAGGTGTATCCAACCCAACCCTTCACCGTTAACCTTACAATCTTAGTTCAGCCCTTGCCCGACAACGCCAGTACCGATCCGCTGCGGCCACTTAGACGACAACCGCCGCATATTGAAGTGAACTGGATCGATACACCTGACCATCTTTCGGCGGGAGACAAGTACCAGTGGCTCCAGCCTTTGCTTGCACGTGATTCAACGGGATTTACCCTGAATGACGTGAGTGCGAGCAGTGGATCATTTTTCTTTGGTGAATCACGTGCCGCGGTGTTGGATCTTTCCAAAGGCCGAGAGACTCGGAATAGTCCGGATGGCACACCGCGTGATTACTTCAAATACGAGTTGTCGCGAACGTTTACGGCGGAGACATTCGGTAGGATCCCGCTTGGCCCGGCAGTCGTCAAAGGCGCGTTCGTTTCGGAGATTGGACGAGATGGATATCGGGCAAAAAAAGTTGTGGCAACTGCGCCAGCTATTGAAATTGAGGTCCGCGAAGTGCCATTGCCGCGGCCCACGAATTACTGTGGCGGCATCGGCGATTTCACGGTCGATGCCATCGCTCGCCCGACGAAGTTGCGTGTGGGTGACCCCATTACGCTGACGGTCAGATTGCAACGGGCGGGTGATAGCGGTTCGCTTGATCTGATCTCCGCGCCTGACCTGAGTTCCAATGAGCAGCTCGCGGCTGACTTTGAATTGATTGACAAAGACCCCACGGGCCGCGTTGATGGAGTCACCAAAGAGTTTTCTTATGTCGTCCGTCCGAAACGTGCAGATGTAAGCATCCCCGCACTGAGCATTGCCACGTTTGACCCTCTGGCTGAGGCCTTCAAGCAGATTGGCACGGCGCCCATCGCGCTCGAAGTCAGCGAAGCAGTTGGATTAAATAGTGTCGACTTGATTGGCAGCGTTTCATCAAGCACGTCAGGACTGAAATCGCGATCAGAGGGTATTTTTCAAAATATAACGGACCCTGCGGCATTGCGTGATGAACGCGTCGGGTGGGTTGCCTGGAGCGAATTGGTCGCAGTCGCGTGGGCAGTTGCGGGAGCGACCAGTGCCGTGGTACTGCTGCGGCGTCGCCATGCCTCGGATGGAGGATTGCAGCGTCGGCAGTTGGCCAAACGCAACGCAAACAAGCGGCTGGGAGCAGCTCGCAGTGCACTCAGTCGCGGAGACAGTAAGTTAGCGATGCGCGAGGTTCGCTCAGCCGTAATTGGCTTGATTGCCGACGCTCGCAATCGAGTGAGTGAGGGCTTAACGGCCACGGACGTCGAACAGGTACTTGCTGCCGCTAACGTCACGGAGGTTGATCGATCGGCGATCAAAAAACTGCTCGAGTCCATCGAAGCCCACGAGTACGGCGCGGGGCTTCCAACCGATCCTAAATCCGCAATTGACGAAGCGTCGGCGTGGCTTCGGCGAGTTGCTCCACTGCTGGAGCACGGTGCTTGAACATGCGCATACTCGTCATGCTAATCACCTTGGTGATGTGGCCAGCTCCCCTGGTTGCGACGGATAACTCATTCCGCGAACGGTCATTCGTTCGCGCGTTGGATTTGTTTGATGCAGCACAGACTCCCGAGCTATACCGGCAGTCAGCTGAAGAATTCGAGTCAATTCTGGTGGACGGATATCGCAATGGTGCCGTTTATTACAACCTGGGCAATGCGTACTTTCGTGCGGGAGAGTATGGTCGAGCCATATTGAATTATCGCAAAGCTCAAGCCTATCTTCCGCGCGATCCCTATCTCAAAGCAAATTTACAGCAAGCGATTGCGGCCGCGCCGGGCAAGCTCGCTATTCCGCCCCAGCCGTGGTGGTCGCATATCTTGTTTTGGACCGCCTGGATGTCCTTTCCTGCAAAGGTTTTTATGTGCGGAGTCGCGTTATGTGGCTCCCCTTTGGTGATGTTGATCGCTGTCATTGCGCGCATGCCCCGATTGAGTTGGCTAGCTGCAGCTTTATTAGCCATCGGATTGATCGCCGGTGCTGACGTGGCCCTGAACAACGCTGAAGCCGCGAGCAAGCAGCGGGCTGTCATCACAGGCGAGACGATTGCGCGCAAGGGTACAGGGTATTCGTACGAACCTGCATTCGATCAACCACTGCGCGATGGTGCAGAGTTTCGCGTGCTGAACGCGACAGCGGATTGGACACTTGGGCGTTTCGAAGGCATTGGCGACGGTTGGATCCGCAACGAATATGTGGCGAGATAAGGTCACACTCGGCAAGAGTGACCCACGGTGGGTCGCATCTGCCGGATGCGACCATGAAGTACCTGTAGACTTAAAACGCACGAACTCGCGGACGAAAGTACTTCACAGCGTTTGCCGTTAGCCCTACGATTTGTATCGTCTTTCTTTCCCAGGCCGTTGGCGCCGTTGGCCTGGGCTGGGTAAACGAACGGGGCTTTGCCCCTAATGCAAATTCTACTTGTAAATCGAGCTAGAAAGTCGAACTGATCTGAGCCCAGCTCCACATGCAAATCCTGACAACGATCCAAATCAGTGCGCAGGTGTAAATCGTATTAATGATGGCCCAGATCCAGCGCTCCGCGTTCGAAAAACGCGGGCAAAGCCACAGCAATGGGAGCCCTAGGAATCCGGTTACAAAAAACAACACCGCTAAGACGGCAAACTTGTTTTGAACTAATACGGAATCTCGAAACTGTGTACTGGTGGGGGGCGTGATGGTACTGGCAAGAGTCGGCGGTTCTATTGGGAATTTCATTTTCAGTCGGAGCTTAATCCTTTCGAGTGCCTTCTACGCGAACGAATTGCAGTATCGCCTCGATCCCAATAATGGGAGCGGAGCAAACCGAATCGGTGCATGCGTAAAGGGTGATTTGACCGCCCATCGCTTTTCGGCCTTCAACTAATGGGCATACTGTCTCGAGCGACCTTCGCTGCGGCTCGTCTTGGCAGATGATCGTGATCGCATTGGGCTGAATCAATCGCAGCAATCGCGCTCTCGCTTGGTTGAATATTACTGGATCCTCCCCACCGATGAGAGCCCACTGACGGCTTGGCAGAAAATCGCGATGCAGAGCTCGCAGAGACTGGCCGGCCGCTTGCGGAGAACTCGTGATGACACCCGAGCAAGCTTGCAGCGTTTTCTTGGCGGCGTCGATTAGCTCGTTTCGGTCGGTCAAGCGGCCAAGTGTAAGCAGGCCGGATGCCGCCATTGAATTGCCGCTCGGAACACTGCTGTCAGCCATGTCTTTACTGCGCGCGATCAGTTGTTCGTGATCGGTGGCGGTGTAGTTGAATCCGCCTGCGGGATCTTCGAAGTTCTTGCGCATAATCTCGGCAAGTTCGAGCGACCAATGGAGCAACTCGGCGTCGGCATGAACCTGTATCAACTCGGCAAGCGCGTCGATCAAGTACGAATAGTCGTCCAGGTAGGCGTCCAAGTTCGCTTTTCCCTGACGCCAAGAATGCCATAGGCGACCGTCCTCTCGACGCAGTTGCGTGCGCATGAAGCGACTGCACTTCAGGGCTGCTTGCAGGTAACGATCGTCGCCAAGAGCTCGGTAACCTTTAACCATGGCGGTGATCATCAGTGCATTCCAGCTTACCAGCACTTTATCATCCAAGCTCGGTCGCACGCGTGTGGCTCGCTGCGCGAAGAGCCGTGCACGGTCTTCGGCTAAGCGTTTTTGTAACTCCGATTCATCGAGCGCATTGAGCCTTGCGTATGCCGCGATCGGTTTCGGTAGATTGAGGATCGAATGGCCTTCAAAGTTGCCCTTGGCAGTTACGTCGTAGACCGAGCAGAACTCCTTGGCCCGTTCGCTGCCGAGCACTTGCTCGACTTCACCGAGTGTCCAGACGTAGAATTTGCCTTCCTCTCCCTCGCTGTCGGCGTCTTCGGTGCTGTAGAAAGCACCCGTCATGTCAGTCATCTGAACTAGGATGTAATCGAGCGTCTCGCGCGTGACTTGAGCGTACGTGGGCGTGCCCCAGAGTCGATAGGCGTCGGCGTAAAGTGAAGCAAGCAGCGAGTTATCGTAGAGCATTTTTTCAAAATGCGGTACCAACCAACGTGCATCGACGCTATAGCGAGCGAAGCCGCCTCCAAGATGATCGTAGATGCCTCCCGCCGCCATTTTATCCAGCGTCACAGTCACGATCTGTTTGCGAGCATCCGTCGGAGATTGAACGTTGAGTTCTAATAAAAGTGAGAGATCCATCGCATGTGGAAACTTAGGAGCGCTGCCAAAACCACCATGAGTTGCATCAAAATTGCGCGAGAGCCAGCGATCGGCGGTCGTCAGCAGTTCTTTTGATAGTGAGCCAGCGGTTGCTTCGGGGCCGCGGCAGGCTTCCTGCAAATGCTGAGTGATCTGTTCGCTTTGCTGTTCCAGTTGTTCGCGTTTGTTTTTCCAAGCGTCGGCGACGGTTGTCAAAACTTGACCAAACCCAGGCCGCCCAAATTTTGTTTCCGGCGGCCAATAAGTCCCCCCGAAGAACGGCTTGCCATCAGGCCGCAAAAAGACGCTCATCGGCCAACCACCGCTGCCGGTCAGCATCTGCACAGCCTGCATGTAGATATGATCCAAGTCTGGCCGCTCTTCGCGGTCGACTTTGATCGACACAAAGTGTTCGTTCAGAATCGCCGCGATGCGGTCATTCTCAAAACTCTCGTGCTCCATCACATGGCACCAGTGACAGGCGGAGTAACCGATCGAAAGAAAGATCGGCTTGTCTTCCTTTTTAGCTAGCTGCAACGCTTCGTCGGACCACTGGTACCAGTTGACCGGATTGTCTTTGTGTTGCAGCAAATATGGGCTAGTCGCATCTGCAAGTCGGTTGGGCATCGACGGTCTCGTTGAAAACGCGGGTATTGAAGTCTGCCTGGGGGTGGCTATGGCCCTGCCAGCAATTTGAAAATTGCCAGCTTGGAACTTACCAAAAATCTGCTCGCCCGCGAAGATCCAAGCGCACTGTCACAGGAAAAACAGCAGGTGCCACGAGAGTTTGAAAAATTGCAAACTTCACCCAACTAGGACCGGCGGACGAAAACCGCAGATTAACGCAGATGATTTTGATAGATTTGAGATCTGCACCCATCGGCGCCATCTGCGGTTAATTCGTTTAATTTAACTGCTTGCCCAGCGGGCAGGGGCTATGAGTAAAACGCGCGGCGATGGGCACGCGGTTAAAGTTAAGCGATGTATATTTTTTAGTTAGTTAGAATACAGAAGGATCGCAAATCGAAGCTACGAGGTCCTGGAGAAATCGGGCGGCGGGCGCTCCATCGATGACGCGATGGTCGAATGTCAAGCTTAAACTCAATTGGTGGCGCGCCACCAGCTGACCATCGGGGGTCGCGACAGGCTCCAAGCGAATTGCGCCCAGCCCCAAGATTGCAGACTCCGGCAAATTGATCACGGGCGTAAACGCGTCGATGCCAAAGGCCCCTAGATTCGTCACCGTGAAGACGCCGCCTTGCATGTCGCTTGCAAGTAATCTTCCCGCGCGAGCCCGCTGGATCAACGCACGGCTTTTTTCGGCAACTTCGGCAAGTGTTAATTTGTTAACATCTTGAATCACTGGCACCAGCAACCCGTCGTCGGTATCAACGGCTATGCCGATATTCATTTCGTGATCCCGAGGGACGATAATCCCATCCTCTTCCCAACGACCAGCCATTCGCGGATGTCGCGAAAGGACGTTGGCGACCACTTTGATAATCATGTCTTGATAGCTATGTACCACTGACGAACCGGCGGCTGTTTTCATTTGCTCGCGCAGCGCAATTAGTTCTGACGCATCCGCTTTTAGAGTTAGCGTCACAGGCACAGTTTGCTGGCGGCTGGCGGTCAGTCGTTCAGCAATAATGCGCCTGCGCGTTGTGATCGGTTGTCGCACTCCAAAGGCAATAAGGTGTGGTTGAGCCGCCCGAACATCGCGCTCTCTGATTCGTCCATTGGCACCGCTGCCAGCGAGCAACTTCCAGTCCACATTCAGCTCGCGGGCAACCCTGCGCGCACGTGGACTAGCCAGTGTTTTACGACCTGCTGCTGGACTGGTGGTCGCTAGGCTTGCTTGGCGGCTGATTGAGGGATTTGCTGGAACAATCACCGCAGCGGGCGTTTGAGACCGTAAAACATCGGGTGTAGTGATTCGACCGCGTGGACCGGTACCGACAATGTCGCCTAACTCAACGCCCATTTCCCGTGCCCGTCTGCGGACCGAAGGCGACGCGACGGGCGGTACGCTCGTAGGTGGCGGCGAAGCGGATACTGAAGTGCTTTCAAGTTCCGTTGGAGGTGTTGTCAACCATGGTAGCGGTTCACCCTCGGCGACAAGATAGCCCACAATTGCACCCACTTTGACAATCGTTCCGACACTTGGACCGTGCGGCGGAATTCGCAGGATGCCTTCATCAAGCGCTTCAATATCCTGAATGGCTTTTTCGCCTTCGAGCGAAAAAAGTGCTTCTCCCGATCGAACGAAATCACCTTCCTTCTTTAGCCAGCCCGAAAAGGTTCCCTCCTCCATCGACCAACCCAATCGCGGGATGACAACTTCAAAAGCCATGTTCACTCCTGACTCAAAGATCGAATGGCTGTGGCGATTCCGTCTGCGGTAGGCACCACGGCGCTTTCGATCGACGGGCTGTACGGCGTCGGTGTGAAAACGCCCGTCAAGCGGCGAATGGGTGCATCCAGATCATCAAACCCAGCCTCAACTACCTGCGCAGCAATCTCAGATGCAAAACCGCAAGCCGCCGGCGGCTCGTCAACGATGAGCAATCGACCGGTCTTCGCAACCGACTGCAAAATCGTAGCCACATCCAACGGCGATACCGTGCGAGGGTCAATCAGTTCAACCGAGATCCCTTCGCTCTCTAGCCGATCGCAAATGGACAGTGTCAAATAAACCATCCGCGCCAGCGCGACAACGGTAACATCACGACCAGTTCGCACAATCGCAGCTTTGCCGAATTCGATCTCATACTCACCCATAGGCACGTTGCACTTGTTCGTCAAAATCTCGCGATGCTCCAAAAACATCACGGGATCGTCGCAACGCAGCGCATGTTTCAATAGTCCCTTCGCGTCGTAAGCATTGGATGGCACAACCACCCGCAGGCCGGGGACTTGAGCGTAGATTGAATAGTAACTTCCTGAGTGATGCGTAGCGGCCGAGTGTCCGATCCCGATACAGCCACGCAGAAGCACTGGCATTTTCAATCGACCGCTCGACATGTATTGCATCTTGGCGATCTGATTGACGATTTCGCCAAATCCATCAAGCACAAAATCTGCGAACATAAAATCGATCACTGGACGGGTTCCCGTCATCGCCGCTCCGCAAGCTAGACCGACGAAGCCGCGTTCGCAGATCGGCGTATCGCACAATCGCTCTGTGCCGTACAGTTCATAAAGCCCCGCAGTGGTTTTGAAGTTGCCGCCGCGCACGCCGATTCCTTCGCCCATGACAAAGATGGAGGCGTTCGAGGCCATCTCCTCAGCAAGCGCTTCTTGGGTTGCTTGCGTGAACGTGATCAGACGCGAGTCTGCAGTTGGTTGCGAACTGCTGGCAATAGGCCGAGCAGTTGCGTACACGTGCGTTGCAGCCGTGGCTGCTTCCGGCGGAGGACTGCTTTCGGCAAACTGTCTCGCTTCAGCCACGGTGGCCGCGACATCTGCTTCGATTGCCTTAATCGCGTCTTCGACGATCTTGTGCTCATTCAGCAAACGCTCTCGAAACAGCGCGATAGGGCAGCGACGTTTCCATTGATCAACATCCTCGCGCGTCCGATAAGTAAAATCGCCCATGCCTTCTGCGTGAGCGCGAGTACGATAAGTTTTGCATTCGATGAGGGTCGCTCCCTTGCCCGCGCGAGCTCTCGCTACCGCTTCGCTAGCGGCCTCCGACACAGCCGCGACGTCGTTTCCATCCACTTCGAAGCCAGGCAATCCGTAATTGGCCGCGCGACGTCCAACGTCCGCAATTCCGCTGGAATACTCGAACGGAACTTCTGTCGCAAACTGATTGTTCTCGCAGATGAACAGCACCGGCAGTTTCCAGATACTGGCCATGTTCAAACCTTCATGGAAGGCTCCGTTGTTCACTGCACCATCGCCGAAAAAAGCCACGGCTACTTGCCCGGTACGCATCAGTTTCGAACTGTAACCGCCACCGCAGGCTTGCAGGATGCAAGGGCCGACGATGCCGCTGGTTCCCATCATGCCGATCTCGGGCGAGAACAAATGCATGCTGCCGCCGCGACCACGAGAACAACCTGTGGCGCGTCCAAAAAGCTCTGCCATCAACTCCCGGGGGGGCATGCCTTTCGCGAGTGCATGACCGTGCCCGCGGTGCGTACTAAAAATTGGGTCATTGTTTTTCAGATGCGCACAGACTCCTGTCGCAATCGCTTCTTGTCCAACATAGGTATGGCAGGCACCGTGAATCAGGCCGCGTTGATGGCACCGCGCAAGTTCCTCTTCGGTAAGTCGAATCAGCAGCATGGTACGGTACAGACCAAGCAAGTCGTATAGCTTTGCGTCACTCATGGGGCTCTCCGCATCGTTGCTCCAGCGTTCGCTGCAAGGTTACCGCCATCCATCGGAATGGTTGTTCCCGTGATCCAAGAGGAAGCATCCGAAGCCAGCAATACCACCAGACCCTGAATATCCGTCGGCACACCCAGACGCCCGATGGGAATACCGCTTAGCCACTGCTCTTTAATCGACGGATCCGCGGCGATACGCTTCTCTAAGCTGGGATTGATTACTTGAGCTGGTAAGATCGCATTCACTCGCACACCAAGCCCCGACCATTCGGTACTTAACTCACGAGTCATCTGCACCACGGCACCCATCGCCATACTGTAAGCGATATGACCTCGACCGAGCGCCGTCGTACTCGCCAGCGAGCCGATGTTAAGTATACTTCCCTTGCCAGCTTGCAACATTCTGCGGCCAGCTTCTTGGCACATGCAGAAGCGGCCAAAGACGAGATTTTGAAATACCTGCTGCACCTGGTCGAGCGTGATATCTTCAGGCTTAGCCAAGAATCCTTCGCCTGCAATATTGCCGAGGAAGTCGATTCGACCAAATTCGCTGTCGACTCTGGCGTACATCGCCCGAATTGCTTCCGGGTCGGACACGTTGCAGTTCACAGCAATGGCGCGCCTCCCTAAGTCTTCGACCTCTTTCGCAGTGTTCTTCAAGCCGTCGGCATTCAAGTCGGCTAACACCAGGTCCGCCCCGTAGGCGGCCAAAGCGATCGCTGCTGCACGCCCCATCCCGCTCGCCGCACCGGAAATCAAAGCGACGCGACTTGACAGATCAAATAGATTCATATCAGCCATCGAAACATCCACTTACGACCCGACTATCATCGGTAGAATTTTGAAAATGAATACCAGCACTGCAAGTCCCAGATAGAACACTCCGCAACCCGCCACACCGACTGAATGATACCAGCTCGGACGAACGGCTTGAGGCAACAGGCGATTGTTGATCCACAACAATTGAAACGCGGTGAAACCGATCGCTAAATTATTGAAATTCGCGATAAAATCGGTCATCAACTTGGGGGCATTGCTAAACATAAACGCACAAAAGAACGACCATAATACATACCCGCCAAGAATGCTGTAGTAGATGTACTTAGCTTGATGCGGTCGCATGGTTTCGCGGACGCGACGATTTCCGGTCCAAATGGCATCCGTCCAACGCCGACTGAAATCGTCGACCACTGACATTTGGCTGGGCAACATCACCATCAACCCAGTGAATAATGCCACGATCCACAAGATCTTTGCGAGAACGGGACTGAAGCCTGAATGATAGATACCGTCTGCAGTCACTACGGCTTGGGCGACTCCCAGCTGTTCAGTGGTAATCGATGAATACTGCGTGAACTGCATGGAGATCAGCGCGGGTAGTGCCATCCCCATAAAACATCCGGGCGCCCACACGAGAACTTGGTCGGTCAGCACGTAGCGCCACCAGCCGCGCCATCGCCGCATGTTTTCTGTCGTAAGGTCAAATACTTTGCCGACATGACTAAGCGTTACGCTACGTCCACCGATGGCACTCGGGATTGCGCCTACTTGGCTGCCCATTCCCCAACCCTTGTCGCGCACAAAATTGCTGTAGGTCGAGTTCGCTAGGCCTCCGCCACCCGCGTAGCCTGCGAAAGCGCCGAGCATCACGATACTTGCCACTGAGATCGTTGGGAATTCGCCGTACTGAAAGACATGAAAGATCGCATTGGTGACAACTTCACCGCCTTGACCATCACTGACTGGTACGTTGCCGAATCTCACAAAACCGCTCAAGACATTCCACCAATTCATAGGACTGACACAGGTCACGCCGACAATCAAACAAAACCCCAACACGATGGCCACTTTGGCTGTCATCACCATCTGTAGCATGTTGTAGACCTTGCCGCCGATCAAGACGGGCAAGGAGACACCCAGCAAGCATGCATAGGCTAAGATCGTAATCAATCCTCGATCGGCAACAGTTGGCGGTCTATCCAGGATCATCGCTGCGATCAAGGCCGCGCCGTGGGTCGATAGTCCAGGTACAAGTGCCGATAAGTTGAGCATCAACATGACGCTCATCCAAAACATCGGCGAAGGACGCATACGCATGAAACCCGTGAACACAGGCTCACCACAGTAAAGTGCATAGCGACCACATTCAAGGTTGTAAAACACTTGCAGAACAATCGCCACGGTGGCGATCCACATGAGGCCGCCGCCGAATCGTGCGGTGACCGTTGGCCCCAGCAGCCATTCACCGCCGCCGATTTGAATGCCCATCATTACGATGCCTGGTCCGATAAAGCTCTTCCAATTTCGCCATGAAAGTGCCTTTGGCTCGGGTAGTTCAGCCTGGCCCCAAGGGGGAATTTGGTTCATCATTTATCGTTTACTTTAAAGGCGATGGCTCGTCCCGGGCCACCGTGACAATGCTGAATCTTCAAGGGCACGAATACAAAATAGTCCCCATCTACGACGCTACTCGCATGATGTAAGAATTCAACTCCCACCATCTCGCTACTGCCGAGCGCCCAATAGGTCGACAACGCGCGCTTGGGGTTCACGCCACCGAGGTCGGGTGCATCGGTCGCAACACAGCGAATGCCTTTTCCTTTGAGGTATCTGACAGCATCCGCTCCCAATGCTGGCCAACCTTCGTTCTTACCCTTCAGTGGAAGGGTCCACAATCCATCGCCAGCGGGTGCCGCCTTGTAAAAGGCGTCGACATGACCAGTGTAAAGCAAAACCACTTCACCGCTGCGCAACTCACCCTTGCGTGACTCGAATTCCTTGATCAAAGCGGGCGTAACTTCTGGCGATGCCGGCCACGAATCGGGTTTCGTGCTACCCATCAGCGAACTCGTATCGATGACTCGCACTGTACCACATGTCCAGCTGAGCGGTACCTGCTCGGTGGTCATAGAACTGTTTCCGCGTGGACCGTAGGCCCGTTCATATTCTTCCAACCAACCGCGAACTTCAGGTGCATACGCTGGGTTGGTTTGAGGGGGAGGTAGAGCGTAAGCGGGAGGGACCAAGTGCGTTCCTGCCATCGCATCCATCAGATGCGCATGGTGCCACATGTCCAAATACTCCGAGTAAAGGAAGTCAATCTTGAGATAAGCTTGACGATGCTGGCCCGAAGTGACACCGGGCGATGCGATTGGCATGTTCGCTGCGAGCGTAGGCGAGAGGTCCAGTACCCGCTTGCTCTTCGCCGCCTGGATCAATCGCTTCGGCAAGTCCCCACCCACCATCGAGAACGCTCGACCTTCACCGTAGGGACCGCCTTGATGCTTGGGACCTAACATGCAATAAAACGCACCCGTGGCGGGCAGCGAACCCAGGTTGGTGGCACTCTCGGTCCAGATCATGCCATGTTTCAGACCTGCGTAATGTGTCGGCTCAGCGAGATCGGGTAGCGGCCCCATACTCGCGCTGTCGGTGCCAAGTGTCATCACGCCGCGCGTTGCCAGAAACTCCATGCAATCAGGATCTGGATCCGGGTAGCCAGGCGCCTTGCGGTCCAGCGCGTCGGCTATGAATCGATTTCCCTCTGGGAATAGCCGGTAGTATTTATCGCTGTAATCGCTGCGAAACAAAACGACATCGCCAAAACGTAGCCGACGAAATTGCTTTTCAAATCGCTCAATATGTTCGCGCTTTACTAAGGGACTCTCGCCCTTGGGAGCCTTATCCAGCAAATCTCGCACGTCGACAACACATGCCTCGCCACCAAACTGCCATGCCTCAATCTGATCGGTGTAAGCCAACCCCAGCGGTCCCGATTTTTCACGTTTCAGTTCAGGTCGAGCAACGGAATGCGGCGGCACATCCAGTTGCGTTCCGGTATTGCCATCGATTAACAAAACGTCGACGTTATAATTCGATTCTGGGCCTATAACGCGCTGGTGAGTGAGTTGAAATCGCGGAAACGGAGCGGTCGGCCATGTACACGGCAACTCGGGTGAAATCAACAATGAATGATCGATGAATCGCGCTGTCTGCGTGGCATCGCTGTTGACTTGGGCAGTGGCTAGGGCGCTTGAAGCTACCGAAATCCACAGCACCCAAAAAACTAAAGCGAACTCACTTGGCGGTCGCTTACTCATTTTCTAATTCTCCACGATTCGAGGCTCTGGTAGTCTCAAGGGACGCTAGGTGTATTTTGACAGTAAACTTCGCTGGCGATTTCCAATAACCCGAGCAGTGTTTCTTCTTCGGCGGCTGAGTCGCGGATAGGCATAGCGAAGCGCTCAGCAATCAGTCGACGAAGAACTGGAACGGTGCGTGTTAATCCGCCTGAAAGCGCAATGCTCAAACCGGATCGATCAGCGCAAAGACGGCTCATGCATTCATGATAGTTGTCAGCCATGTTGCGAAAGGCTGCGTGAAACAGGTTGCCGACCGTAAGATTCTCAGTGGTGATTTTTTCGATGCTCCCAGAATGACCCAATGGACCTGCAAAGAAGCACAGGTTTGCGTTCAAGCCATTCCCATCAGAACTCGCCGCAGTGCTGGCAATGTATTCCCAAGCTCGCTGCAACGCGTGACCTTCGCCACGTGCCAATTCGGTCAGCAGATCAAATAAAACATTGAGCGAACGACCAGCTGGCAAGTGCGTGATCGTGTTCAGAAAGTCGCCGTCAAAATAGCGTCGAGATTGATAGGTCCCTGGCACAAAGCTATCCATGAGTTGACTGACTTGGGAACCTGTCGAAACATTGATCGATAACTCGCTGCGCGACAAACCAATTCCTTTGAGCGCGCAGGGTTGATCCCCAAAGGATGCGTGACAGGCAAGTCGTTTTCCCAGTATAGACCAAACCCCAACGGGCTCTCGATAGTCGGCCAATTCCGGCCATTGGATCTGGGACAACCCCAAGGAAGCGAATGCTCGATGATGCCATCCACCCGATTTCAAATCCAGCAACCCGATGGCTTGCGTCGGATCCATGCGCGGAACGCAGCGGCACAGTCGACCGATCACGAAATCGGCAATGGTCGCGGGAGTTGCGGTCCCCGCTGGCAAAAGCCGCTGCTCAGCGAGCCAAAAGAGCAAGCTGGTTACTGAACCTGGTTGAAGTTCATTACCCAAATCCGACAACTCATTCCCTTGCCAACGCTGACGCATCGCATGCAGGTGTGAAGTCGACTTTTCATGTGGCTGCAACGCGCGTTGATCGCGCCACGACAAATAATTCGTGAGCGGCGCGCCTGACTGATCCACCAGCACCACACCACCCATCTGACCCGAGCAAAATATCGCTTGTGCTTGCGGTGCCAAGCGAATCAACTGGTTCGCAACTTCTTCTGCGAGGCTAACCACGGCCTGCGGATCGACTTCAAAAAAACCATCCGGCAAGCCCGCCAGTGGTTGCGAAAACGGTCTCTGAACGACACATCGCACTTCGTGCTGGTGCAAATCCAGCACGGCGCCTTTGATCGTAGTCGAACCTATATCAAGACCGATACACTGCATGGATTTGCCTAATTTGCTTAGGTGTCAGACACGAATGGCACGGGTTTTAGGAGAAGCGTACAGCGGGTCGTAAGCGTACACCAGCCCCAGTCGAACTTTGGTCGGCCATGCTTCAGGTCAAGGTCGTCGATGTATTGACTTCATGGGGAAATCCGTTCACTATAATTCTTTCTTTTTATCTACTTTTCAACTTTAAGGATTCACTATGAAGTCGGCTAGATCGAGATCTTTCAATGCTATGCACGAAGCGTCCCGCCGAAAATTGTCGTTTGAAACGATGGAGCATCGCCGAGTCATGGCCGCTGTGTCGATTCACGAGACGGTCGACCGGACCATGCTCAACGACAATGGGTACGGAGCTGACTTTTATGACATCGCACTAGATACAAAACCGACATCTACAGTTGCATTCAACTTATCATCCAATAGCCCCGTCGTGAACCTTTTTTCTCAGCAGAGTTTTACGCGCCGAGTCGTATTCACGCCTGACGACTGGACGCCCAAACGCATCTCCGTCTTCGGGGTAGGCGACCAGACAGTAACCGGCAATTTCCAGGCGGTCCTGTCACAAACCGTCGAGACTCAAGATCCACAATATATCGGCGTTAGTGTATCGAATGTAATTGCGACGATTATCGATACTGAAAGCCAACCCTATGTGCAGAACTACGATTTGGAATTGGTTGAAGGAGAGTCACAAATATTCTTCGTCGACGCACGCTATCCTGATGGTTACACCGGTCCAGCATTCGGCGCATCATACGATACCAACCAAATGAAAATCGAGAATATAGGCGGTAATACATTCACGCTAAACGCGATCAATGACGGAGTTTTGGAGGGAGTGCAAGACGTACCGATATCTTATATTCCCTTGGGTCCCAATCCAGGCAACTTTTCGATTCCAACGGCAATTATCAGAATTCGCGATTCGGATGCACCGACTCTTTCTAACTTTCAAGTTAACAATGGTGCAGCGCAGAGATCAATTGTCACAAACGTAGCCTTAAATTTCTCGGCGCCGATATTTGTTAATCCCACACTGGTCACGCTCACTAATACGACGACTAATCTAAATGTCCCGTTGCAGATAACCATCGATAGCAGTGGGCTTCGCATGAACATAGCCTTCGCTAGCGGTAGCAGTGTCATTAATCGGATAGGCGGCAACACTCTAGCTGATGGCAATTATGTCCTCACTGTGGCTCAAAATGCGGTGACCAATCGTCAGTCAGGTGCGGCAATGTCACAGAGCATTGTCATTGGTGATTCTGCGGACGAGCGGCTATTTCGACTGTTCGGAGATTTAAATGGGAATGGCGTCGTCGACGCGCCAGATGTTGTGGCATTCGCTCGTGCATTGCTGACTAATTCAAATAGCCGCAACTACGTTGCCGCATTCGACGAACGTGGGGATGGATTTATCGGACTCGATGACTTGCTAAGGTTTGCTCGAAATATTGGCAGACGACGCTAAATGTAGTTCCCTTCTAGCTGGGATGGCTGAAAAGTCGCGGATAAATACACCGTAGCGGAAGCCGTCAAGGGGCACACGACAGCCTACGAAAAAACCTCGAGCCAAAGTTTGACTCGAGGTTGTGCAGTTTCAGTTGCCTGAAGCTGGCCAGTGATTAGCAAATTGAAAAACTTAGTCCAGGAAGCCGACGAGGTCTTGGCTGCGGCTGGGTTGTTGCAGCTTGCGGACTGCCTTCGCCTCAATTTGGCGAATGCGTTCGCGTGTCACTTTGAAGATGTGGCCGACTTCTTCAAGTGTGTAGCTGTAACCGTCTCCCAGACCGTAGCGCAGTTTGATGATCTCGCGCTCGCGGTAGCTCAGCGTCTTGAGGACGTGAGTGATGCGGTCGCGGAGCATCTCTTGGCCAGCGCCCACGGCTGGGCTTTCAGCGGTTCCGTCGGGCAGCAAGTCACCGAATTGGCTGTCTTCACTGTTGCCCACAGGCCGATCCAAACTGATTGGATAGCGACTCATGGCCAGCACGCGTCGAGCTTCTTCGATGGTGGTTTCTGCGCGGCGGGCGGTTTCTTCGAGCGTCGGTTCGCGGCCGAGTTCCTGTAGCAATTGACGCGAAACGTTGCGTACTCGTGACATGGTTTCCACCATGTGGACCGGAATACGAATCGTTCGGCTTTGGTCAGCTACCGCACGCGTGATGGCTTGGCGAATCCACCAAGTCGCATAGGTGCAGAACTTGAAACCACGACGGTACTCGAACTTGTCGACCGCTCGCATCAGACCGGCGTTGCCCTCTTGGATCAGATCCAGGAAGCTTAATCCGCGGTTGCGATACTTCTTGGCAATCGAAACCACCAAACGCAAGTTCCCTTCGGACAACTGCTTCTTCGCCTTTTGATATTCGGCGAAGACCTGCTGAACCATCTTGACCCGATTGCGCAGGCTGGATGGGGTTTCTTGCGTACTGATCAGCACTTCGCGGTACTCTCGCAGCAACTCGGCGCGCTGAGCCGCACTGGCTCGGTCACCTTCGAGTCGATCGATTTCGCGGCGGAGTTCGTCGATTCGACGACTGAACTTCATCAAGTCGATGATTCGGGGCTCAAGGCGCTGGGTGCGCAGTCCGAGTTCTTCGACTAAACGAACGGCTTTCCGACGGCGTTTGGCCAGGGAAGCCCAAGCTTCTTGGCGGCGCGCCTGCGGAGTGGACTGGCTGAGGGCCAATCGGTAATCACGTGCATTGCGTTTAAGCAATACATCCAGGGTCTTCAGGTTGTGCGGCAAGCGGCCAAGGATTTGATCCTTTTCCAATTTGTCGGTAACCGAAACTTGCACCGTGCGATCGAATGGCAGTTCACCAGTGTGAACGCGCTTGAGGATCTTGTAAGCGAACTGCATTACATAATCGCACTCGAGTAGCTTTGTCCGAAATCGTCGTCGCGTAACTTCAATAGCTTTGGCAAGGCGGATTTCTTCATCCCGTGTAAGCAGGGGAATCTCGCCCATTTGCGTTAGGTACATGCGAACAGGATCATCGGACCATGTTTCCGCCTCTTCTTCTGCGGCGGCCAACAGCTCCTCGTCACTCTCAAGCTGAACTTCACCCTCAGCGGCTAGACCGTCGTCATCGGAAGCTGTTTCGGTCTCGCTGGTTTCATCATCATCCAGCGAAAGCTTCTGATAACTCTCCAAGTCTTCGTCTGCGCGCGGGGCGTCGTCATCGAATTCGTCCAGCATTGCGTCGAACAAGGCGATACTCCTCTGAAGCCAAAATGATCTAAAGTGCTGCTACGTACGCTGGCGTAACGATGGCGTAACGGAGATTCGACGAGCGAATCACTCGTAAGCTTACCACCTACTATCATGCGTTCTAGTGTGCAGCGATAAATTGTAAAAGGTTGCAGTTAGGTAAACTTTTTTCATTGCTCGGCACTCTAACGGTCGTGCTGATTGGGGGCACGCTCGACAGTACCAAAAGCAGCTTACGTCTTCAATTTCATGGCAGGCAATCCAACAGGTAGCTGGCGATGTGCGTTTATCATTAAGGCACCATCACAAATCAGCCACAAATCAGCGCGATCCCCTGGTCGGTTACCATCGTACAACCCGATGCAGATGCGAGAGTCTCTCGCGCCCTGCCACAAACGACAAGTCATTTTGTCGTCGGCACACAAGTAAGCAGCCGTCAAACGGCAGGCAATACCCGAGAGAAGATGTCCCGCACACAGGAAGAAAACCAATCAACCCAATGCCAATCAACCATAAATTCAAGCAGATTGCGTGCGGCAAACGAGATCAGACAGCCCGATGTTTTGTTAAGGAATCACCCTACCGTCAAGAAACTTGAGCGGTTTTGTAGTTAGGCGTACTCGATCGCGTTTATAATCTTTACCCCCGGTAGCCAATTGAACCCCAAAACTTCGGGGCTCAACCGCCTACTCAATACCGATCCTTTACCACTGTTTCCTTCCAAGCGGTGGGTCGGCTGCATTAGGATGATTAAGTCCCGTTGCAGCGAACTTAATTTTAACTGGACCATTTCCCCGGTCCAGTCACAATCTGTAAATGGGTCAAGAAACATTGATCCAACGCTAATCCTTTTTGAAGCATTGACGAGTTAACATGGAGCACCTTCTAACCTGCGGCTGTGGCCGAAAAATCCTGGTTTCTCGCAGTCAAGCAGGACAGGAACTGAGCTGCGAATGCGGACAGCGGTTGCAAGTTCCCACCCTGCGGGGATTTGCGGAATTGCCGGTAGCAGGCCCTGAGACATTACCAGCCAAGCCCCGGGCCTCTTCAATCACTGCCGAAAGTGAGCGACGGGCATGGGGTGGTTGGCGCGGAACCATAATGGCTATTTCTGTCGCCATGTTGGTGATCTCCGCCCTTCCATGCGCTTATTTCCTTTTCATACGCTGGCAGATTGACACTTCGTATGGCATGGAAGACGAAATCATCGCTGGAAACAAAAGCTATGACTTAATGCCAATGGAAAACCTGATGGTGGACTGGAGCAACTTTGAGCGCAGTGGGCTAGGACCGAAAAACAAGCCCAGGTTTTATTGGATGAAGATCGCCGCTCGCGAAAATGAGATTCTGGCAATGATCAGTGGTGCTGTGGCGACGCTTTCAGCCCTTACCGCCATCGGCATGTGGGCTTCCGCACGCAAGCTCCAGGAATGACAGTGCTTTTTCGCATCGCGAGCTCGTCTCGCCCGCGCGACCTCAATGTGAAACTTCACCACGGTAAAATGCTACAGCGGCGGTTTGGAAGTCACCATCAAATCTGCAACATTCTCCGCCATTGGTCCAGGGAGCGGTCACTTGCGTTTGAGAATCACAACTACGTCTTGAGTCGTCGCGTCCAATTTGATGGGGTTCTTGATCGAATAGCGGAAGTCATAAAAATCGACCGCCTCCCAGCTCGGTACGGAAGTGATGAACTCCTTGAACTGCTTCAGGTTATAGGACCGCAGTTCGAGCACATCTTCGATGCGCATAGATTCCAGTGGCGTATAAACGTCAAAGCGGATTCCAAACCG
>JANLQO010000239.1:0-3111 GCA_031367855.1 Planctomycetia bacterium
TTAGGAATTTATTCCAAGTTTACTTGACATATTCCGATTTTGCTATTCTGATCCCCAAACGTGGCATCGTAGGCCTCGCTGATTTAGCTCCAGCTCCGGAACGATTGAGGACAATCGTTCTACAATGTGTCAAGGCACTACTTTCCGCTTTGTCGATGTGCAACTTCGTGGAATACCGTGATCGCTTCGCGGAGCACCGGTTCAAATATGTCGGCTTGACGCATAAACCCAAGATCATTGGCATGGGAAGCGTCGGTAGCGCCTTCGGTATCTTCACCGTAAAGTTTATCGCCAGGAATGTAGTACAAGTACTTGATGCCTTCGCTACTTAATTGCTCAAAAGCAGCTTTGAGCGCTGCGTGGTTTTCAGTATGAAATTTGTGCTTGTCGGGAGTGATCCAGTCGTTCGTGAATCGTCGATCTTCCACCAGGATGATCGGAGTTAACGGCTTGTCGGCTCGCAACTGCTTCACCAGCGGTACACACTTCGCGGTCACATCAGCTGGTCCCATATTCGGCAAGCAATCGATAACCAGCGCCGACGCGTCGAGTTGCACCAAGAAGTCGCCGACCTCTTTATCCATCCGGCCGTTACCCGAGAATCCGAGATTGACGACTGGCATGTCCAAGCGTCGCCCTAAAATCGCCGTATGTACCATGCCCGGTCGACTCGCACACGCTCCATGCGTAATACTCGTTCCATAGAACACAATCGGCTCTCCACGCGGTGCGAGCCCTTCGAACATGCTCCCCTTCGCAACACCGATGCTCATAAACTCGACACCATTGTAAAGCGGCAGGTACGCCGCGTATTCGCGAATACCCGGTGCGAGCCCCTTGATGATTTCCGCCTGCACCTCTTGAGTGTCGGGCTTGGTGACTTGAACCCACTTCCATTTTCCTTCACTATCACGCGCATACAGATCTACCCCGCTCACGCCTGTCGCTGGCATATGAGGCATACCGAGCGCGCTCTTTTTCAGTTTGTAATGGACAGAAATCGCAGTCGCATCGGTCTTAAAACGCACCATCATGCCAGCGCTATCCCGACTGAGGCTCCACACGCTCGGCGTCACTTTACCTTCAGCCGAACTTGGCAAGCGATCGAACCATTGCTGACGTTCCTGGTCAGGCAGGATGCGACCTTCGACGCCCCAAGTCGCCACGTCGTGCCACTCCAGATTCGCCGCTGCCAGTTTGTTTACATCCATGGCTGGATCGAGTTTGGCAACCGACGGTGCTTTAGCTGGCTTTTCCTGCGCAATGACGGTTGTCACCTGGAACAGCAAGAACAGCAAGAACAGTCGGGGCATTATTGGATTCATGGTGGCTTGTTCGCAAAAAAGAATTTGATTTATGGGTAGCGGTGAGCGATGCTTTTGTCAGCGTAGTCGGGTCGCTCAGCGACTCGACTCGACTCGCGAAAACGACCACGATAAACAGACTATATGGTTCCGAGTTGCGGAGCAACTCGGCCACGAACATTTGCAACTATTGGCGGGACGCGGGTATTAGCTCCAATTCAATCACTGCTTCGCCGCGTTTCACTTTCGCCTTGATCGCTTCGCCGACCTTGAGGGCTTCGATCGCGAAGGTGTAATCGTAAATGTTCTCGATCTTTTTACCCGCCAGTTCGATAATAATGTCCCCAGCCCGCATGCCAGCCTTTTCGGCGGGGGCACCTTTGGTAACTCCGCCGAGGGCTACCCCTTTAATGTCACCTTTTGCGTAGTCGGGTACCGTCCCAAGGTAAGCCGTCAAGTTGGCTCGCATCTCGGGTTGAGCCGTTTGTTCTTGGTAATCAGGCGGGCTATCTGCTTGAACCAAGTCGCGGGTAATCAAAGCCATCAAACGAGAGATTTGAGCGGCGCCTTGGTAATTCAACAAGTCGGGCGTGTCGCGCGGCGTATGGTATTCGGAGTGCGAGCCCGTGAAGGCAGAGAGAATCGGCACACCGTGCAGAAAGAAGGTGCTGGCATCGGTGGGCAAATGGCAATCGCTCTGCAGCGTCAACGGCAGTTTCACGACCGCGTTTCGTCGCTCGATAGCACCTGTCCAGTAGGATGACGAACCGAGCCCCTGCAAAACCAGTTGTTCGCGCAAGCGTCCGACCATATCTAGATTCAGACAAGCAGCAACCTGCGGATAAAGCGATGTTGCCGCAGTACCAGCGGCGTGTGCCGCCGCTGCATCAACGTTCGCCACTTCGTCCGCCGCCACAACGTGCGGATGCATCGGCTGTCGACTTGGATAGAGTGTAGCAAAATCATCTGCAAATGCTTGCGAACCGCGTAAACCCAACTCTTCGCCGCTCCATAGAGCGATCAACACATCCCGCTTCATGTTCAGTTTGCCGCTCGAGTGTTCGTTGGCCAAATATTGGGCGATTTCCAAAACGCTGGCAACCCCCGAGGCGTTATCGTCGGCGCCGCGATGCGTGCCGCCGATCTCATCTTCACGGGCGAGCGAGCCACCTTTGCCGGTTCCGAGGTGATCGATATGAGCCCCCACTACAACCATTTCGCGGGCCGCCTCTTTACCTGCAGGCAACAAGGCCAGCACGTTTCGACCACGACTGGTCACGGGTTTGACGTCGATTTCTGCGCTAATCTTAACTTTCGGCAATTCGACACCCATGGCCATTTCGCCACCATCCAAAGACTTTTGTTCTTCGGCCAAGTCCATCTCAGCCATCTTGAACCACTCGCTGGCAACGGCGTCTGAAACACTGATTACAGAAATACTTGAAGTGCCCAAGGTCCCATCAATGTTCAGTGGAACCAGCTGATTGCGAACTTGGCTGGTCGGGCCGCTGACGACGATCAATCCAGTTGCACCGCGATCGCGGGCCACCATGGCTTTGTATCGCAGGTCGCTGTAACGATTTAGCGCTTGGCGTCGTTCGGGTGAGATCCCTTGCGGCATTTGACGATATACCAACACCCACTTATTACGCACGTCGAGGTGAACGTAGCTGTCGTATTCCGCTTGATCTCCATCCTGCGGTGCCACAATGCCGTAGCCAGCGAAAACAACTTCCGTCGGCTCCACGCGTCCTGCTTTTGAAAAGAAAACGGGCCGCCAATCTCGATCGACTTGATACGACTTGTC
>JANLQO010000247.1:0-11247 GCA_031367855.1 Planctomycetia bacterium
TTTCAGTACTATTGAGGTTCCAAATGTCGTCTCCGTCCTCGTCCACCGTGCGTCGCGCACCTACGGCCAAGAGCCGCGCTCGCAAACGTTCACGCATCCGCTCACGGACCAAGAAGAAAGATCCACTATTCGTCGATGGCAAGCGTCCACGTCCCATGTTCGTGGACTACAAGGACGTTGAACTGCTTCGCAAACTGGTGAATCGTCACGGTCGCATTGTGGGTCGTCGCAAAACCGGTTGCTCGGCTGTCAGCCAACACGCTATCACCGCTGCGATCAAACGCGCTCGCTTTATGGCTCTGTTGCCTTACGTGGGTGAGTAAATTGTCGGCCGTAGCTGTATTCATCAGCCGGAACGCGTTAGCGTCCGGTTATAGGGAACGAACCGACGCTACGCCCAATGACACTCAGTTTGTCACGATTCAGGACAAAACGCCTATTAGCCGCCGTGCGCTAGCACCGGTTTCCCAGGGAATCTGAAGAAACCGACGCTAGCGCGTGTCGGCTGAGGAACTAAAGTGAGTGCCATTTGGCTAACGCCTTCCGGCTGATATTACACCTATGTAAATAAGTGTTCCATTCGATTCCTAAGCGGGACGGAACTCGCTGATCGCCACCCCAAAAACGGTCGCTACGAGGCTCCAGGCGGGGAAATTGATGGTATAAGTTGTATCTAGAAGAGTCATTTTTTGCACAGTGCCGAAGCGAGTCTTCATTTGGCCGGGCTTGATTTACGCAGGGCGTTTTCATGGAGTTGAAGGAGTTCGTCACTGCGTTGGAAAGCTTGGCAGGCTTGGCGGAGCAAGCGTTCGCCGACGCCAAAACGCACGAAGACTTCGAGTCCGTTCGAGTGCAGTTTGTTGGTGCTCGAAGCGGCCAGATGAAAGCGATCCAAAAGGAACTCGGGTCCGTTCCAGCGGAGTTTCGCCCTGAAGCGGGTAAGAAACTCAACGAAGTCAAGAATCGCATCCAAGCCGCACTCGACGCTTCCCAAACTCGCGTTAACTCCGGCGTCGCGAGCGCAAAACCCTCGCGACCGATCCTAGATCCAACGTTGCCCGGAACGCGTCGCCATCTGGGACATATCCATCCGATCACGCAAACGATCGAGCATCTCAAAGAGATCATGGGACGGCTCGGGTTTGCAGTCGTCGAAGGCCCTGAAGTTGAAGATACTTGGCACAACTTTATCGCTCTAAACATTCCAGAAGATCACCCTGCACGAGATCCACTGGACAATTTTTACTTGAGCGTCGCAGGCAAATCGTCGATCGATATCAACGCCGAAGAAGCCCGTTTGTTGCGGAGCCAAACCAGCACCGTGCAGATTCGCGTGATGGAGTCGAATCCACCCCCGGTCCGCATCATTTCCCTCGGTCGCGTCTATCGTCCGGACCCAGCGGATGCAACTCATTTCCCCATGTTTCACCAGATGGAAGGTCTATGGATCGAGCGCGGCGTGACAATGGCCCAGCTGAAAAGCGTGTTGCGGATGTTCGCGACCAGCTATCTCGGGGGCGATGTAACGATTCGTTTTCGTCCCAGCTTTTTTCCGTTCACTGAACCGAGCGTTGAGGCGGACTTTTTGTGGAATGATCAGTGGATCGAATTCGGTGGCGCTGGTATGGTCGATCCGAACGTCCTGCAAGCGGTCGGTTACGATCCTGAAGAAGTCACAGGTTTCGCATTCGGTTTGGGCGTTGAACGACTATGCATGCGACGCCACGGAGTGATGGACATTCGCGACTTGTATCGCAACGATCTCCGCTTCCTACATCAATTCTAATCTCATCCGTAAGGCAACTGTGCGATGCTTGTTTGCTGGGAGTGGCTCTCGCAATACGTGAATCTGACGACTCATCCAGACACGTTGGCGCATCGATTCGCGATGTCCGGACTGAATCACGAATCGACGACACAGGTCGGACAAGACACGGTCATCGATCTCGAAGTCACCAGCAATCGGGGCGATTGCTTGGGGCACATCGGTGTCGCCCGCGAAGCCTCCGTTTTGCTCAGCACGCCACTTCGCATTCCCAACCCACAACCCAATGCGAATGGCGCGCCTGTCAACGAGTTGCTACAAATTGAAAACCAATTTGGCGCGGGCTGTTCGCGATACACGGCTCGTGTCATTCGCGGAGTGAAAATTGGTCGCAGTCCCGCCTGGTTAGTTCGTCGACTGGCCGCGATCGGTCTCAAGTCAGTGAACAATGTCGTCGACGTCACGAATTATGTGATGATGGAGTGTGGCCAGCCGCTGCACGCCTTCGACCTCAATCACATTCGCGGTGGAAAGATCGTCGTCCGAGCTGCATTGCAGAACGAAAAATTCTTGGCAATCGATCATCACACCTATGAACTCGACGAGCGCATGGTAGTCATCGCCGACGCCGAGCGGGCGGTCGCCCTTGGCGGTGTGATGGGTGGAGCTGATAGCGAAGTCTCCGAGACCACCACAGATCTGCTCATCGAGTCGGCCGCATTCGAGCCATTGCTCATTCGCCGCGCGGCTCGCAAACTGAAACTGCAAAGCCCTTCGTCCTATCGCTTCGAACGTCGACCCGATCCAGCCGGTCTCGACTGGGCGAGCCGCCGCTGTTGCGAACTGATTCTTGAAATTGCCGGCGGCACATTGTGCGCAGGATTTATTGACACCGCTGCTGATCCCCCACCGCGCGAAGAGATTCGATTTCGGCTGGCGCAGATTGAACGCATTCTTGGAATTGATATTTCGACGCAGGAAACGGATCGCATTCTCGCGGCCCTGGGGTGCAAAGTCTCAACCGTTAATCCATCGACCATGAGCGTCGCGCCACCCAGTTGGCGCGCGGACTTGCAGCGCGAAGTCGATCTGATCGAAGAAGTCGCGCGCATTTACGGTTACGAAAAGATCCCTGAAGACGTCACGGTACCTCTTTCCGTTGCCGCGCAACGGCCTAAAGATATCGCCCTCCGCCGCGCTCGGGGTGTGTTGAGCGCCTATGGCGTAGATGAGGCGATGACACCCAGCGTCGTCACCGAACAACTCGACCAATGCGGTAGCGTCTGGACGGATGCACCGGCACTGACGACAGAGATTCCGCTCCTTATAGGAGCCAAGTTCTTGCGCCGCGCCATTCTCCCAAGTCTGCTCGCTGCAAAATACACTAACCAATCGCAGTCGATTCGCGACGCTCAGTTGTATGAAGTTGCCACGGTCTTCATCCCAGACGCAGCAGGCACATTATTGCCACGGGAGCAGTCGGTGTTGGCTCTGGTCGGCTTGAGTGATTTGTCGCCCGTCAAAGGAGTGGTTGAGGATCTGATCGGCCAAATCGCCGGCAAGCAAACTCAGGTGCAGTGGGTTGTAGTCGATCATCCCGGCTTTGCCGCGGGCAGCTCGCAGCGAGTGGAATTGGACGGTGAGGTGCTGGGCTTTGTCGGCCTGGTCCATCCAAAAATCCAATCCAGACTCGCGTTGGAGCAACCCGTCGCCGCTGCTGAACTCAACTTTGATCTACTAACACGGGCGCTGGAAGAAGTGCGTCGCGCCGACGCAGTCAGCGCCTTTCCGGCGGTCGCCCGGGATCTCAACTTTGTGGTTGACGAACCTTTGCGCTGGAGCGACTTGGAAGCAGCGTGCAGGGCCGCTGGCGGCGAGTTCTTGACGGCGGTCAGTTATCGTGAGACTTACCGCGACCCGCAGAAAGACGGCGTGAACAAGAAACGAACATTGTTGACGCTGCATTTCCAAAGCATGGATCGCACGTTGAATAGTGAAGAGGTCGATCTATCCGTTGCCGCCATCATCGCCCAGTGCGGACATAAGTTTTCCGCCAAGTTGCTCGGTTAACGCGTGAAACGGTTCGAGTAGCTTTCCTTTGTTCAGTGCTTGGGCCTGTTGCAGCTAGCTAGAGTTACAAACTGCCGGGCCTTTTGGCCCTAAGGGGCAACAATGGACCCTGTTCCCAGGCCGTTGAAGGCCTGGGAAATAATGCCCAACAATCCGAGCAGGGCCAACGGTCCGGCAGTTTGTTCGTTAGCAGCACGTGGTTTGACAAATGGCCGGACCTTCGGCCAACGCTGTGAAGCATTTTGAGGCGGCATAAGGTCACTCTCGGCAAGCTCGGCAAGAGTGACCCACGGTGGGTCGCTTCTGCCGGATGCGACCGTGACAATACACCCAGCCCGATGGGGCTGGGCTAGGTAAACTGTTGGGCCCTTGGCTTGAAAAGACAAAGACAGGCATTGGCGGCTTGGTCGCAGGCGTGCTGCGATCCAGCAAATCTACGGGCAACCTCGGTGACGCCCCGACTTGTTTGGTCTAGCGCCCGCAAATGCTCTTGGAGTGTCCTAACGGAAATGGTGCTCATGGACATCCACGAACCACAGGCGAGTTTTGCGACACGGTGCGCGTTGTCGAACTGATCAAAGGCCATGGGCAAGACAATCTGAGGAACGCCAGCTGCAAAGCACTGACTGGTGGTGCCCACGCCGCCATGGTGAACAACCGCACGTGCTGCAGGAAAGAGCTTTGAAAAGGGCAAGTACTGTGCAGCTGCGATGTTGGGCGGTAAATCCGCTGGGACTTCCAGGGGATTCGGCGAAATTAGAATTGCGGGCAGGTTCAATCTGCGGCAAGCTTCCGCGGCTTTAGTAAGAAACGGTCGAGCTTGAAAGTGGGCTGAGCCAGGTGCAAAGACAACCGGCCTTTCCCCACCGAAGCGGGCGAGGATCTGTTGAAGCTGTTGTTCGACTTCGGGCGCAACACAATCGGCACTGTCGGTCAGCGGAAAGCCGACCGTTTGCACTTGCTTGGGCAGATCTTGCTGCGGAACAGAGAACCAATCGGGAAACAGAGCGATGGCCAAGTCCGGTGACAACCACCAGTCTTTCATCAGGCGATGTACTGGACGAAGCCCAATTTTGCGACGCAGTGGGTTGATGTGCTTCAGCGCGAACGAATCGATGAAGTGGTCAGCGCAGCGGTAGACGGCCCGCAAGAGGCTTTGTGGCAGACGGCATTCGATGCCCAATCGCGTGACTCGCGGCGGCGCGGTGAGCGAACGAAAGAGAACGGGGGCGAGTACGACCGTGACTAGTCTCGTACTCGGAAAACGATCGCGAAACACTCGTCCAGCAAAATCCAAGAAATGACTGACGAGCAACGTCTCACCCGGTACACAGTTCTGAACCAACCATTCGTAATGTGGATTGAGCAATTCACCGAGCATCTTATCTAACAACAGCTTGGGACCGCGACGCGGGTGCCAGATGTTTGGGTTCTTGACCAGTTCGTAGAAGTCCGCGTGCGAAGTCAATACACGCGTTTGCAGACCGGCTCGTTCGGCTAGCTGCAGGTAAGGCTCGGCAGCCAGAAACAAGACTCGTCGACCGCGGGCGTGCAAGCTGCGGGCGATGCCAAGCATCGGATTCACATCGCCGAGACTGCCAGGGGCGGTAACAATCGTATCGTGCTGCATAAGATGGCTAGTGCTCTGTCCAAGACGGAAATGGGGGGTGTTTAATCAGCCGGAACGCGTTGGCGTCCGATCTTTGTAATGTAAACCGGGTGCTAATGCACTCCGGCTGATCCCTGTTTACCAATTTGACGCAGCACTCGGGCCTTTGACCCTTCATACGGGGCGGGCAATTCAGTTTCTCGGAGATCCGCTGCTACGTGGTAAAACCTATCTGGCGGCCGGCTTCGCACCGTCCAATGGCAAAATGGCGAACCTGCAACTAAACTATCGTCGCCGACGGTTGTTTCCCCAGCTTCATCTCAAGTAGGGGGGCATACAAGTGACTTGGAAATCGACGGTATCCCGAAAACCCACAATCCATCCTAATCCCACCGTTTTGCCCTTGCAGAGGACCCAACTTATGAAATGGTCGCTACTGGCGATTCTATTTGTGACGATGACCGCCGTCACACAAGCCGCTGATTTCGCGCTCCAAAAAGGAGATCACGTTTGCATTGTGGGCGGTACGATGGCCGAACGCATGCAACATTATGGGTGGTTGGAAACGCTGCTCCACGCTGAATATCCAGAGCATGAATTGGTGTTCCGCAATCTCGCTTATAGCGGTGATGAGATTGACGCATTTCGTAACCCTGACACGCGCATGCGTTCACGCGATTTCGGCTCGTTCGATCAGTGGCTGGAAGGCTCGGCACCGTGCCCGCAAGTCGATAAGCTTTCGCCGCGCGATGCGGGTAAAGTCCGCGAAAATCGCTTTGAGTTGACCAACACCAAAGCCGATGTAATCCTTGCCTTTTACGGCGCGACGGAATCGATGGCTGGCGAAGCTGGATTGGCTGCCTTCAAGAAGAACGCTAGCGATTTCGTCGACCATGTTCTTTCGAAACAATACAACGGCAGGTCGGCACCGCGTTTGGTTCTGTTCTCGCCAGTTGCTCATGAGTACATCCAAGATCCGAACCTGCCGACACAAGAAGTTGTAAAGAAACACAACGCCGCGATCCGGATGTACGCTGACGCCCTTGCCGAAGTCGCCAAGGCAAAGAACGTTCCGTACGTCGATATCGTCGCTTCAACCGCCGGAGATCGAGCGGTAGGAAAGTCCATGACGATCAACGGCGTTCACCAAAACGAACAGGGCGATTTAGCGATCGCAACGGCCTGCGAAAAGGGGCTGACCGGCAAATCGAAGTACTCGTCATCGCTCGATGGGCTGCGAAAATCCGTTCTCGATAAGAACTTTTATTGGTTCAACCGCTACCGCGTTACCGACGGATATTCAACCTATGGTGATCGCGCATTCTTGAAGTTCTCGGAAGGTCCAGGCGGATACGGCGACGGCTTGTCAAACTACTCCGTCGGCCAACGCGAACTCGATATCCTTGACGTCAAGACATCCAATCGAGATAAGGTTGTTTGGTCCACAGCGCGGGGTAAATCTGCCAAAGCTGACGATGCGAATATCCCTGAGTTGATTCCGGTGATTTCGAATAAGCCAGGTCCGCTCGAGGGCGGCAAGCATGAATTCCTTACCGGCGCGCAGTCCATTGAAAAGATGACAGTTCACAAGAAGATGAAAGTCGAACTATTCGCTGAAGAGTCGATGTTCCCCGAGTTCGTGAACCCAGTGCAGATGGCATTCGATACCAAGGGTCGTTTGTGGGTCGCCGTTTGGCCAACTTATCCGCACTGGAATCCAACAGAGCCGATGGCAGACAAACTGCTGATTCTTGAAGACACGAATAACGACGGCAAAGCCGATGTTTGCAAGACTTTTGCAGGAGATATTCACAATCCGACTGGTTTTGAGTTTTGGGGCGGCGGCGTTCTGGTGGCTCAGGGGCCAGACATTCTGTTCCTCAAAGATATCAATGGCGATGACAAGTACGACGTCAAAGAACGCATCGTACATGGACTCGATACCGCTGATACGCATCATACATCCAACAGCTTTGCGCTTGATCCAGGTGGTGCTGTTTACTTCCAGGAGGGTACGTTCCACCACACTCAAGTTGAATCGCCATGGGGCGCGGCACGTCGCGTAGCTAACGGTGCCGTTTTCCGTTACGAACCGCGAACTCAAAAATTTGATGTCTATGTGTCTTTTGGATTTGCGAATCCGCACGGTCACGCCTTTGAAAAGTGGGGGCAGGATTTCGTTTATGACGGAACCGGTGCCGACCCTTTTCATGCATTGCTGTTCTCTGGCGATCTCGATTATCCGAACAAGCATGGGCGTCCGCCGCAAGTTTATAAGCAGCGCACGCGGCCCTGTGCGGGTGTTGAAGTGCTCAGCAGCAGCCACTTCCCTGAAGAACATCGCGACAACTTGTTAGTACTGAATGTGATTGGTTTCCAGGGTGTGCTGCAATACAAACTGGAAGAAAAAGATTCGAGCTTTGGCGCTACTGAAGTTGAACCGATTGTGTCCTCGACTGATCCGAACTTCCGTCCCGCCGACATCGAAGTCGCTCCGGACGGCTCGATCTACTTCGCCGACTGGCATAATCCGATCATCGGCCACATGCAGCACAATTTGCGTGACCCCAGCCGCGATCGCAATCATGGTCGCATGTATCGAGTGCGTTATGAAGGACGCGATCTGTTGAAACCCGAGAAGATTGCTGGTGAACCGATCGACAAGCTGCTGAAGTTGCTTGAGTCGAAAGACGATCGCGTGCGTCACCGAGCTCGCATCGAATTGTCAGGTCGTCCAAGCTCTGAAGTGATTGCGGCTGCGAAAGCTTGGTCTGGCAAGCTGAACAAAAGCGATGCAGCTTATGAGCATCATCTGATGGAAACCCTGTGGCTGCATCAAAGTCACAACGTCGTGAACGAAGAGTTGCTGAAGCAGATGCTCAAATCGCCTGAACCAAGGGCTCGAGCCGCTGCGACGCGCGTGCTTGTTTACTGGCGCGATCGAGTTGCTTCGCCGCTTGAACTGCTTCAAAAGCAAGTCAACGACGAAAATTCGCGAGTGCGGCTACAAGCCATTTGGGCTCTCAGCTACTTTAGCGGAGCCGATGCAGCCAAGGCTTCAGAGATCGCCGTGGAATCGCTAGTGTATGACCAAGATGATTACATCAAACACACACTAGGCGAAACCAACAAGACGCTCGACCGGAGGGTGAAAGCCTTCTCAGAAGCAGCGAAGTAATTGGCCGCGGAACGTCGGGGGTCGTCAGTTTTTAAGTTGCGAACTTTTTGTCTTTTCGGACCAAAGGCCCAACAATTTACCGAGCCTAGCCCAGCGGGCTAGGTGATTGGCAGAATCGTTCTTTAGAGCCAAAGGTCAACGCTGTGAAGCATTTTGTGCTAGGAAACTGTTGGTATTCATGCATCATGCGCGCATCGATTTCAGAGAAATCGATCTACGTAGGCCGATTTCTGCGAATTCGGCACTTCGAAATGCTTCACAGCGTTGGCCAAAGGTCCGGCCATTTGTCAGCCTATGTATTGTTCATTTGTACCCAGCCCGTTGGGCCCGTTGGGCTAGGCTAGGTAAACGAACGAGGCCTTGCCCCTAAAGTCAAAGATCGCAATTTCAAAAAGCGTCAGCTAGGAAGTTTGAGTGATGTTCGTTTGCTATCACCGTCGCATGCAGTTCATTGTTCTAGGCCTGCTTTCGCTCGCCATTCTCTCCGTCTCCGGCTCAACAGTACGTGCCGAAGATCCGCCTAGCGCGGTGGGTCCCGTGTTGAAGCTTTTCAAGAGCGGACGATTGCCACCCGAGCGACAAGGGACGGTTGTCGAGATGATCTGCAGTCGGGGCAACGAGCACGACTTAAGAGTTGTTTTCGACCAGTTAATGATGCCCGAAGGATTTGCGCCGGACTTGCGATTGAAAGTGATCGGATGGTTGAGTGAAGCTGCTTCGACTCGAAAGGTAAACCCAACGGGAGATTTGTCTAAGTTCACGAACCTAATTTCCGCAAAAGAGACACCCGTGCGGTTGGCCGCCATTCGAGCTGCAGCGGCCTGGAAACTGGCGGGAGCCTCGGCTGAATTACAGGCACTAGCGACCAGCGCCGAAGCGAATCCCGAATTGCAGAAGGCGGCCATTGAGGGCTTGGTTTCCATCAGCGGAGTTGACAGCCAAGCAACGTTGTTGAAATTGGCTGCTAAGGGTCAAGCGATGCCCGTCCGCATGCAAGCCATCGCGGGCTTGGTCGGAATCAATTTGCCCTTAGCTAGTGAGCAAGCTGCCCTCGTGTTGGCGGATTTAGCCGCAGGCGATAAACCCAACGCATTGCTCAATGCGTTTTTCGACCGTAAAGATGGAACTGCAATGCTCGCGGCGGCTGTGAAAAAACAAAAACTGTCGGTCGATTCTGCCAAGATGTCGCTGCGCTACATGTATTCAGTCGGGCGCAGCGACGCCGACCTGTCTGCCGTGCTCAGCGAAGCGGCGGGAGTGGCGAGCGATCCGCCCCCACCGACTCAGGAAGAGGTTGCCAAACTGGCTGAAGAAGTTGTCGCTAAAGGCGACGCGGCTCGGGGCGAGCTGATTTTTCGTCGCGCGGAACTGAGTTGCATGCGGTGCCATGGGTTAAATCGCGGCGGCGGGCAAATCGGACCTGATCTTAGCGCCGTCGGTGGCTCGTCGCCCGTCGACTACATCGTCAACTCGATTCTCAATCCGAACCTGGCCGTAAAAGAGCAATATGTCACCAAGATTTTCGTGCTCTCAAGCGGCAAGATTCTGACGGGCGTCGTCATCGATCGCGATGATAATCGAGTCCTGATGCGCGACGCGCAGGGCAACACCGTGACAATACCGACCGCTGATATCGACGATGAAGCGGAGGGTAAGTCGCTCATGCCGCAAGGGTTGACAAAATTCCTCACCCGCGACGAAGTACTCGACTTGGCCAAGTTCATTTCAGATCTAGGCAAACCTGGCAAATATGGTTTGGCAGCAGTGCCCAGCATTCAGCGCTGGCGTGTAATGGCTAACGCGCCAACCGAGTTGACCACGGACGTACCACACTTAGAGTACATTCGCGAGTTAGTATTGAGCAGCCAGCCAGAACAATGGACCAGTGTCTACGCCATGTTTTCCGGTCGCTTGCCGCTAGCCGAACTGCGTCAAGAAAAGCAGCCGCTGGTGCTCATCCTTCAAGGTGAAGTGAAGGTGAATGAAGCTGGAACGGTTGCGTTCGATATTGCCAGTACTGAAAAGTACCAGGTTTGGCTAGACGACCAGCCGTCCGAATCCATGACACATATCGAAGCCGACTTGCAAGTTGGCGTTCACAAGATCACCTTCCGCATTGAAGTCGGTGATCAAGATTCACCTACCTTGAAGGTCGACGTCTCCAAACCCGCCAACTCAACGGCTCAATTCGAAGTAGTCGGCGGCGCATGAGTAATCCCCAACGCTGTGAAGCATTTCGAAGTGCCGATTTCGGAGAAATCGGCCTACGTAGATCGAATTCTCCGAAAACGATGCGCGCATGATGCATGAATACCAACAGATTCCTAGCGCAAAATACTTCACAGCGTTGGGGGGTGGCACGCACCTGTGGGAGTGTGATTCACCACTCTGTTCGATGTGACTCAGGGACGTGCCATCCTCATTTATTGATCTGGATTAAGCACTAGTCTATTCGAGCGCTCGCTGCACTTATTGCCAAAATCGCTGAATTAAGTGCCAAAACGTGAAGATTTCCGGTTCGAGTGCCAACCGCCATAGCCATAGTGCTGAATTCAGAGTTCAAGGAAAGTTATGCTAACGACATCGGCGATAGCCGTAACTTCGACCATAAACCGGATACGAGTT
>JANLQO010000255.1:0-12284 GCA_031367855.1 Planctomycetia bacterium
GAGGTTAGCGAGCCGCTGGCGTTAGCCCGGACTATTCATGGCGCGTAGCTACGTTCGCCAGAACGTGGTGAACCGCTTTGAGTTACAGCCACGTTCTGGCGAACGTAGCTACGACAGTCAGTTTTTTCAAGTTTAGACGTAACTCGTCGCGAGATTTTCGTTTACGTAAAATATTGATTAGGACTATGAATAATCCGGGTTAGCCACGGGTCTCGAAGTTTTGGTCGTTGGCTGTTTGTGGTTCGTCCAGAGTCAGTTCGCTGGCTGCGAACCGCTTGGCATTTGGCGATCACCGAGCAGGTTGAGTCGTTTGCTCCGAAACCCGCGGCTAACGCCGACGGCTCACTAAAACGAAGCGTTGCACTTCAGGCAATGCGGGGACTTTGCGACGCTTAGCTCAGTTCAGATCGCAAACCTTATCGATTGAAAGTTCGCAGCAATTTCCTGCCACGAAATATCGAAAGCACTAGGTCCGGTGTGAGCGCTGTGGGATGATCAGACGCTGGGTAGCAGAGCAATTCGTTGCCATCAGTCACCGCATGCACACGTTTTCCTTCGTGCTCGATTATGGCCAGCAAAGCGATCTCACCGAGAAAAAATGTCAAAGCCAAAATCTGCTTCACTTCGCACTCACGCTCTTGTAGCGATCGAATTAATTGATCTGTTTCGCGGCGTTGATCCCGATTCAGCAGGGCTTCGGGGACTTCGAAGATGTCATCATGTTCCGCTTGCCAACCTGCGAAGACGGCGTAGATATCATCCGGCGGCAGGTTTGCCAAATCAGAATTGAAGGCGCTTGTTAGCGGACCTGCGATCCCGATATTGCTCAGTCGCCCAGTTGGCAGGATGTACGTGTATCGAAACAAATAGCAATCGCGTGGCTCCTCGAAGCTCGGCCAGTACTGCGTTCGCGAGTCGAACAACTCCATTTCATGCGGCGCAACACCGAAGCGATCACCGGACGCTAACCAACTTGCCAACTCTGCTTCAGCCATTGATTGTGGCAATCGCAAATCGGCCGCGATCTCTTCCGCAAATCCCATCTCTTCCGCATACGTAACCGCTCGCAGTCGTGCTACGCGATCCTCCGCCAACTCGATCAAGCGTTGTTTCCCAGCCGCATCGCCCAAGCGTGCGAGCGCACTTGCGGCTTCGGTTTGCAGGCGTCGATGCGAAAGTGCCAGTGTCTTGTTCAGTTTTTCAGTAGCTTGCTTGTCGCCGATCTGACCGAGCGCGTCGCATAGAGAAACTGTCAACGCGACACTTTCGCCCAGTACCTTTTGAATCGACTCGACATCGTCACCGAACTTGGCTGGGTTCTCTTCCATTAAACTCAAACGCTGAGTCAAATTACCGAGCAGACTAAGCAATTCGTCAACACGTTGCGCATACGGATGAATTGGCAATCTCCCGGTGCGCGTGCTGTAGTTTGCCAAGTCCAACAGCGCTGACATTGTTGCAGGGTGAAAGAACCCATCGCCCAAGCGGTCGAAGAACAATTCCAGCAAACTGCCATCAAGCTGCCACAGTGGGCTGAGCGCGATCGCGACCGCTTGCAACTGTTCGGGTGTTTGTTCAGTCAAAGCAGCCGCCAATGCGTCGATCGACTCTTCATCCGGTTGCATCGCCAGCATCTGCAGGCAATGAGCCGCTGCAATCGCATCGATGGCTGATAGCATGTCGGCCAGTCGCACCAAAATCTCGGGCGAGATCACCGCTACATCCGGTGATTCGTCCCGAACCAGTTGATTCAATCGAACGGCAACTTGCTGCATCATCTGTCGCAGCCGCAGGGCACCCGAACTGAGTTGATCAAAATTAGCGGACACAACATTCAAAAATGTTTCCAATTCCGGTCCGCCCGCAGACTTCAGCGGCGCCAGCAAACCTTCGGGCACGTCCGCAGTCGTCGAAAACCCCAACCAACGGCATGCTGCCGCGATCCAATCCTGTTCAGCACTTTGCACTTCGCTTGTCCTCGTTCCATAGTTCAATTGACCGCACCTTAGTCCAGCCCAACACTTACTGGCGGAACCACACAATCCTTTTAAGCAAAGCCTCGCCGGATTTGCAGCCAAAGATTCTAACAAATTCTGGCAACTTCGCGTCGAGTTAGGTTAGCGCTTTTTTAAACAGGAGAACGTAGGAGAAACTGGGCTGATACAAACCATTATAGAACGATTGTCCACAATCGTTGCGGTGAGCTCGCTGGCTCACTTGAACGGTTTCATCGGTTGGAAAAATGCGAGTTGCCTTCGGTCCGTCGCCCTTCTGCAGAACGGTTGGGACAACCGTTCTACACTATTTGTTAGCATAGCGTCGCTGTCCCGATCGCGCATAGATTCCCAATCGAGTGTGGCAGCTGGAATTCTGCGAGTTAACCTGCTAGAAAAACGCATACGGGTTTTGCGCTTCGTTCACGAGTTCAGTAATCTTAGAGCTGAAGTCATACCGGCGCTCGGCAGGGACCTCGAAGAATCAGCACCAGCTACCCAGACCTCCAAACCTAAACCAGAAAGTTTAACGATGCGGGAACTGAAGCCTTATCAAACAGTGCATGGTCTCGAGAATGCGATCGACAATGGTGGTCGGTTTTATAACTTGTTCAACGCTGCAGACGACTCAGTCGTATCGCGCGGCGAACTCGCGAAAGCGGCAGGCGTTTACTCCATAGGCACGAGCGCCTTCTTGTTTTTGGAGATGGCACAACAGAATTTAACCGTCGATGACCAACAGACAATAATAAAACTGCTGGAAACGAAGTTGCGCAAGCAGTTTCTTCGCGACCGACCACTCACGCTTCTTCCTTCAGCGGTCGATAAAGAGGGCGTGGAGGGACGCTCGTTGATTATCTGTGGTTTCCCACGTTTCGTCGAAAATCGCAATCAATTTAAGGTACTGGTCATGGTCCCCGTGATGGTCGGCGGAGTCATGGTTCCGTTCATGGTTCCGATTTTCGATAAATTCGATGTTTACGAAGTCTTCGATGACAAGCAAATGAAGAAACCGAATTCCATGGTCGCAACCGTTCGAGGTAAGCGTCTCGATCATGACGGTCCGATTCGTTTTGGGGGCGTGCTTCGCAAACTTGACTTTGAGGATAAAACTCAAAAAACGCATCAGTATTTCCTGGAAACGTTGTTCTATACAAAACTCTAACGCCAACCTCAAGCGTAAACTCAAATGTTGCGGTCGATTGCCCTTCTAGCGATTGCGGTTAGTGTAAGCTCTTTGGCGTATGCCCAAGGCAAAGCTGACCGCAAAGATGAAAAACGAGAGAATGAACGGGTCAACGATGTCAAGCAGGATTTGCAAAAGGCACAGCATGAAGTGGCCGCGTCGGTCAAAGCCTTTCGAGTTCAGAACATCGAAATGCAACGGGCCGCAGGCGTCCTCCGTTCAAACCAGCTAGCCTACAGCCAAGCCCGAGAAGCAGCCGAAGAGCGACTGGCCGACAACAGCGGCTTGCCTGAAGCGATTCGGAAAATGCGAGGCCTTCGCGATGAAATTGCGACGCTATCCAAGCCCATTTTGGAGCAATTGCACAAGAGCGACAAATGGAAAGTGGCTAACAAGCAGGCCAGCGCTGCACAGCAGATTCGCGAACAGTTGCTCACCGACGCGTCTCGCACCGATGCTGATCTGGGGGCTCAGTTGACTGAGCTGGAAAATCAAATCGCTGCACCGGAGTCACTGGATTCGGCGGCCATTGATGCTGATCCGAAAATCAAGCGTCTGAAAGTCGACTACCATCAAGCGCTTGACGCGATCGCCGATCTGCGCCGCAAAATTGATTCTTCCAAAATCGACGCTGATCCCGAAGTCAAATCGCTCAAAAGCAAACTTGAAGCTAGCGAGCGCGCACTCGCCGCCCAGCGGAAATCGCTGGCTACAATCAATGTGAAAGTTGCGAACATGCAATCCGCCCTCATCGCCGCCAATCGCAAGCTGCAACAGGCTCAAGCTGCAGATCAAAACGACAGCAACAAAGCGAGGAAGAGATAGGGAACAGTGAGCAAAAGCGGCTGGCACAGGACGTAGGCCCTTCTCTCAACGCGGTGAAGCATTTCGAAGTGCCGATTTCGGAGAAATCGGCCTACGTAGATCGATTTCTATGAAATCGATGCTGCGCATGATGCATGAATACCAACAGTTTCCTAGCACAAAATGCTTCACAGCGTTGCCCTTCTCTCCGAGTCCGGCACCGCGATTTTATCGCGGTTATCGCGAGTCTCGGTGGAGTCCAACGCCTTAGCAGCATTCGTTAGCGACATAAGCGAGATCAGCTCCCAGTGCTGGTGTACTGCGCTAAATTCTAAATTCCTTTCGGAATCGTGTCGTGTTCTGAAACGCTTGACGAGTCATTGTTTGGGTAACGCTCTCTCGGTTGAGCGTCCCGACCTCTTGTCACCGGAGCATAAAATCATGGTTCTCAATTTAGCCCTTCGCCGCGTTCGTCCACGAAATATTAGCGAGCAAGCCAAGAGATTGCCTTCAAAACGTCGGTTGCTTTTGGAGCCGCTCGAAGATCGCCGCCTGCTGGCGTCGATTAATTGGGTCAATGTGGGAGCCGATGACTTTGGCGCAGTCTTCGGTGCTCAGGCTGCCGCAGCCAGGAATGTTGTCCACGCAGCGATCGATGACTGGGAAAGCGTGATTGCAAACTTCAATAACGCCAACGCCAATACCTATAACTTGTACCTGCGTATGGCAACACAGGCTGATGTAGACGATTACGGCTTTGGGAGTGGTTCGATCAACGTCATTTCTGGTCAGGCACCTCCCTCGGCAATTACGGTCGTCGCTGGTAAGCCGATCCAAGGCTTGGTCTTACTTGGTCGTGGCGCGGATGGGCTCGGGACGGACTACTTTATCGATTCCACTCCAAACGAGCATTCGGAGTTTCAAGGGGATATAAACAACGCCTTTAGTGGCCGGGCCAGCAGTCCAGCCGCCCTTGGCCAAACCGATTTGTATTCGCTGGTTCAGGCTGAGCTGACACACGCCTTAGGCATAACTTCGGCGACGAACTCCGCCTACCGTGAGTTGATTGACGCCGGCGCGGTGGGAGTCGGCGGAGTCAGTTTGGTCGACACAGGTATGCTGGACGCTACCTCGCTTGGGACGGGTGCAACGCTATGGGCATTCAACGGGCCCTCGATCAACTATCTGATGACCGACGTCGATGGCAACTCGAAAAGATTTCCTGCGCACACAGCCAGGCCGCATGCGACGCACAGCGTCTTGGTCGACAATGAAGTAGTTCACGGGAATGTTAATTTAGGCAATGCGGCATTCAGCGATAGTACACGGAATCTGATTTCGAACGCGGTGGCGTTGATTCTGCGGGACACTTATGGTTACACGCTGGCGGCTGGTGGTCTTGAACGCCAAGCAACATTCTACGGGCTGCAGGATGCCAGCGGCGATGTTCATGTGCGCGGGCAAACGGGCGATTCGAAGGACTCGATCATCCTGACTTCGCAGGTCGCTTTCGTTCAGGCCGCAGTCAATCCCGGCCTTGATATACCTGGGACTGCTCCGTTCACTAACGGGTCGCAGTCCTTCATGACGCGTTTCGTTCCAGCTTCAGTGGATGATATTCGCATTGACGCAGGCGAGGGGAACGATTCGGTTCTCGCAGTAGGCGCGTTCGCGGGCATCGGACTGATGCAGTTCAGTGGCGAAGCGGGCAACGATACGCTGAACGCTTCATTTGTCACAGGACATGTGATTTTCTTGAACGGCGGCGATGACAACGACACGCTCCGTGGCGGTGCGCTCAATGATGTGCTGGTCGGCGGTAACGGAAATGACGGGCTCTATGGAAATAGTGGAATTGATACCTTATTTGGCAACGGCGGTGACGATCGGCTGTACGGTGGCGACGGGAACGATTCGCTGTTTGGCAACGAGGGCGCTGACCAACTGCATGGCGAAGGGGACGACGACCAACTCGATGGCGGCTGGGAGAATGACGCACTTTACGGCGTGGATGGAGTCGATCGACTCCACGGTCAAGCGGGCGATGATCGGCTGTATGGAGGCAATGGCGATGATCTCATTTGGGGTGATGAAGGGAATGATCACTTGTATGGTGAGAATGACAACGACCAGTTGTTTGCTGGGCCGGGAAATGATTTTGGCTATGGCAATAACGGAGACGATATCCTGCTCGGTGACCTCGGCAACGATCGGCTGGAAGGTGGCGTAGGCAACGACAACATCAATGGCAACGTGGGTAATGACATCCTGATAGGCGGTTCGACGCTTGCGGCGATTAATCTGCTGGCCATCGATGGACTGGATGTGATCGGTGGCAACGAAGGAAATGACCTGATCATCGGCGACAATGCCTTCGCAAATCTTCCAGCACCCAGCGGCGGAGCAGCCGACACCCTGCGAGGCGGTGATGGCGACGACCGAATTTATGGCGGGATAGGTGGAGATCAAATATGGGGGGATGCGGGTAACGACTTGCTGATTGGCATGTGGGGCTCAGATCAAATGCATGGTGGCATTGGTGATGATGAGATGCGTGGCAGTGAAGATGACGACATCATGTACGGTGACGATGGCAACGATGACTTGCGGGGGGATGATGGCTCGGACACGATTTTTGGTGGTATTGGCAACGATCTATTGCGAGGGAACGACGGCAATGATCTTCTGCGCGGTGAAGCCGGAAACGACATTTTGCTCGGGGGCGACGGGCGGGATGAACTGCTCGCTGGCGATGGGCGGGACTTGCTAATTGGCGGATTGCATGGTGATCGGTTGGTTGGCGATGCGGGCGAAGATATTTTGATCGCAGGCAGTACGACACATGACAACAATGATTCCGCCTTGCGTGCCGTTTTGGCAGAGTGGACTTCGGTGCGAACTTACAGTGAGCGCGTGCAGAATCTACGCGGTCAAGCCAATCCCACTTTTGCGGCGAGAGCGAACGGTAATCGCTACTTGCGCAGCGGAATTGAAGTGCAAGCTGACGCAGGCGGGAATGTGCTCAGCGGATTGGCCGATCGAGATTGGTTCTTCCTGGCAGTAGGCGATATCAACGACGCGCTCGCGATCGAAGCGCTGAACTGATGTGCAAGTGACTAAATCCTCAAACATCGCACACGCCGGCAGACTCATGCTTAACAGTGAGCCGTCGGCGTTAGCCAAATGTCACTCACTTTGTCAAAATGTTTCAGGAGCAGCCTAATAAGCAGACCATTGACTTTATCAGCCGGAACGGGTTAGAGAGCGTCCCGCTTAGGAGATTGAACAGGTAGTAGTTGTTACAGCGGTTTGGTTGAATCAGCCGAAAGGCGTTCTTCTCCGGTTGTGGATAGAACCGGAGGCTAACGCCTTCCGGCTGATAAAACACCTGTAAATCAGTGTTATCATTTGATTCCTCAGCGGAACGCTCTCGAAAGCGTTCCGGTTGATGAATACAGCTACGGCCGCCAATCGCGAAGTACGCACGCGTTTTGACAACATCAAAGTGAGTGCCATTGGGCGTTAGCCGCGGGTTTCCCCTCGCATTTGGCTATTGCGAGCAATCAGTTCGGCGAAGAGTCCTTGCTCGGAGCATAGCTACCCCTCAACAGAGCTGGCCATCGATTTGTTTGATCTACGGTTTCTAAGTGCGTGGGCTTCTGAAAGTCGAATAGCGCGAGCGTCTCTTTGCGGACTACAGAAATCATTGCCGGATCGCTTGTTAGAGGAATCGGCGTGTCGCTCCTTGAAACTCGGACCACAGCGACTTCGCCGTGAAAGTAACGCGTGCCTTGGCGGCTTGGGATGATGCCATCAGGAATTCCACCGATAAACAACTTACGAGGGGCGGGAATCATTTCATACTCGAGCGGCTGAACTGCGATTGGTTTCCCATTGATGCTTAAACTCAATTGCTTCCCGTCCCAGACCGCCGCGACCATCTCTGCCACACCTGGAGGCGATGGCTGAGCAGCGAGTATCAGACGAGACGTGATCCCATCAAAATAAGCGCCCCCCCACTCATTATCTGCCGAACGAAAAAGTACAAAACTCTGTGGTCCTGTCCAGCTCACGATGCTCGACGTACCTTTGGAGAAGCTCGGGCGAACAATCGCTTCAATCGCTACGTAGCCAGCCATGGATTCATTGAAATTATCAACTTCGACAAAACTGTCGCTGCCGTTGAATGGGAGGCCATTGGGAGTGCTCAAACTGGGTTCGTCGCTCGCATTTCCATTATTAAACCTGCGCGAAACGAAAAAGCTTACGAGCGCCATAGTGGCAATTGCGATCGTCGCGACGGAAAAGAAATCTCTGCGTAGAAAAAGGTTTCGCCAAGAACTTCCATGTCCCCTTTCAGGCTCAACCAAGGTTGCAGGAACGAGCTGGGGTGAAATCTTCTGCAGTTGCTTGATAATTATCGCCAGCTCAGCAACTACTTCGCTCATGGAGCTTGGGCGAGCTTGCGGATCTTTGGCCATCATCCGCTGTACAAGCTCGTCGAGTTGCGGCGGAATGAGTTGATCGCCTGAATAATTCGATGCCGATGGAATCGGTTCACCGACATGCGCGAGAAGTGTGGCTACCATGGAGTCGCCCAAGTAGGGTGGGCGTCCGGTTAACAGAAAGAACAGTGTACAACCGAGACTGTAGATGTCGCTGCGAACGTCGGCGGCAGCGGATGCACGTGCTTGTTCTGGCGCCATGTACGCAGCCGTACCGAGAACTTGGTTAGATTCGGTCAACGATGCACCATGCTCTGCTTGCTCCGAATCGCTGGAGGCAAATCGAGCTAGACCAAGATCGAGCACTTTGACTTTCTGGCTTGAGTCGAGCAGAAGGTTTTCGGGTTTGATATCGCGATGAATGATCCCTTTGGCATGAGCGTATTGGAGCCCATGGGCGGCTTGCCAAGCGTAATGGGCTGCCTTAATCGGTGAAAGTCGACCTTTTTTGCGAACCAGTTTCCCCAGATCAACCCCGTCAATTAACTCGGTGACTAGGTACAACCAACCTGAGTCTTGGCGCGCGTCAAAGGCTGTGACAACATTGGGATGCGATAGCTTGGCAATTGTTCGAACTTCGCGTTCAAAGCGACGCTGCAATAGAATACTGGATCGGTTCTCTTGCTGGATGATCTTCAGCGCGACGGGACGCTTCATCAAGATGTGTTCGGCGCGATAGACGCTCCCCATGCCGCCCGCCCCCAGCGGCTCGATAATCACGTAATCGCCGACGCGCTGGCCGGCAGCCAGCCCGCTCACAGCGGCTTGCTGGAAGCGCTGGAGGGACTGTGTAAGTTGTTCCTCCAACCAACCGCGATCCAAGGCTGGGTAGACGCTCAAGTAAAGCTCGGCCTTTGTGGCGAGTCCATGTTGATGCCGCAGTTCGATGTCGATCAAAACCAGTTCGTGGATGACTTCGGTGCGACCGTGCACGGGAATCTGTGGCAGGAAATCTTCCAGCGAAGTCTTCCCGTTTTCTCTCCACAATTGCTCGTACTGATCACATAAAAGATTGATCTGGACCAGTTGTTCCGGAGTGAGTCCACTGAACCGCGAGGATTGGGTGGAAAGCTCATCGGGTCGACTCTTAATAGGCCCATTCATACTTCAATCACTTGCCAGATCGCACGAATTGTCTTCAGCTTGCGTTGCAGAGTGCGGATAGTACAAGCGAGTTCAGCAGCGATAAACGCAGACGGCTGGTTTTCAAGTTTTAGCATTGCAAGTCTGCGCAGGCTGGGATCGCCTGTTTCATCCAGTGCCATCAGCAGCTTTTCGAACGACTCGTCGGCGATCAGCTGCAGTTCAGGGGCGAGCTCGCCGCTGAGTAGATCCTCTATCGTTGAAGCGGGGGCATCTACACGCGAGCGTTTCTGGCGATTTTCATGACGCAGGTGATCAATCGCTTTATTGATGGTAAGGGTAACTAGCAATGGCCAAAGATCGCAATCGTCGCCAGCGCGTTCAAATCGTCCTTGCTGGAACCCGAGGCAAAAACTCTTGAAAGCGCTGAGGGCAATATCTTCTTCGTCGCGAGCTTTGCGCTGTGCACCGGCCAGCTTCTTGCGAGCGACAAAGAGCATCCTCTTGAAATAACGCTCCCACAAAATTGAAACCGCGCGGTCGTCACCCGCTCGCAGGTGTTCGAACGAGGCGGCGAACGAGGATTCAGTAAACGCTCGCGTTTGCATAGTCATCGATTCACAGGGGTCGCAATTCGGAACACTCCGTGATTCTACCAGTTTTCGAGAGCAATTTTGCAATCAAGTTCTCGATTCTGACCCCCTTCTTGCGTCACTTAGGGAGCAATTCCAGTGCGTGTCGGAGCGACATGGTTTCAGCGTGGCAAGAGAAATCGTTAAGCCCCCTTCGCCATTCGAGCCAGCTCTGGATAATGCGACTTGGATTTGAATGGACCGCGACAGCACGGAATCACTTCTCTGCGGCCAATTGCCTTTGCTTAGCATTGGCCGCATCGGCGCACATGGCAGATGCGACCCACGGGAACGTCAGCGATGCCGAGAGGGAACTGGTGGCGCCATTGTCGCCCCAAAACGCTTTGCAGCGGTGCCTTAATGGCGAAGTCAATAGAGGGAAAAATTGGAAATGGTCAACACCCTGTTTTTACCAGAACTGCGCGAAATGCTGCAGGAAAACAACGTTGACCAACTGCGCGAATTTTGTACGGCGCTCCATCCGGCACGAACCGCCGAATTTATGGAGGGGCTCGAAACTTCTGAAGCCTGGCAGGTTTTGCAGTTCGCTGAACCGCATTTGCGCGCAGAGATTTTTGGTTACTTCGAGCACGATAGTCAAGTGCTGATGCTTGACAACGAAAACGAGCGTCAAGTTGCTGAGCTTGTTACGCATATTCCCGCCGACGATGCTGTGGACTTGCTAGGTGAGTTGCCCGAAGGACGTGTGGAAAGTTTGCTAGCGCTTGTACCGGCTCCGGATCGACGCGATATACGTAGGCTTCAGACCTTTGAAGAAGGCACGGCAGGCGCGATCATGACGACCGAGGCGGCTTGCCTCGACGAACGGCTGTCAGTGCGTCAGGCACTCGAAAAGCTGAGTCGCCAAGCCGAACACTTGGAGACGATCTATTACATCTATGTTGTCGACGAAACCAACCATTTGCGCGGCGTGGTAAGTACTCGAAAACTGGTTTCGTCCATAGGCAAACCCGATCGTCCGCTGTCTGAATTGATGCATACGGATTTGGTTACAGTCTATGCGAACGACGACCAGAAACTGGTGACACAGTTAGTTGCCAAATATGACCTGTTGGCGATTCCGGTCGTCGATGCGCAGCGTCATATGCTGGGAATCATTACGCACGACGACGTTATCGATGTGGTAATCGAAGAAGCCGCTGAAGACGTTCAACGTATCGCAGGTGTAGACCCGCTACGCGATAGTTACACCCGCACGGCCATCTTGACGTTGACTAGAAAGCGTGGCCTGTGGTTGGGAATATTGTTCTTTGCTGGGCTATTGACCGCCTTAGCGCTGAGGCATTACCAACCGGAACTCGACCACTTTGGTTGGTTGGTGTGGTTTATACCGCTGGTAATCGGCTCGGGAGGCAACTCCGGCAGTCAATCGTCGACTTTGATTATCGCGGCCATGGCCACGGGCGACGTGAAGCTAGAGGATTGGCTGCAGATCGTTTGGCGGGAACTAGCGCAGGGCTTGTTGTTGGGGACCTTTCTCGCATTGCTGGGACTCGCGCCGGCACTGTTTCTTGCCCCGACTGCTTGGGCGGCCTGTGTGGTGCCGACTACGATCTTGGTGGTGGTTGTGTGCGGCACAGTTACCGGCTCGATTCTCCCAATGCTTTTCAGTCGCCTTGGATTAGAACCCGCGATCATGAGCAACCCATTCGTCGCTGGGATGAATGACATTTTGGGAATCGTGGTCTACGTCAACATCGCAAAGTTAATCCTAGGCCCATAGCGATCTTAGAAGATGCGTGCGAGTTCCAAAACAAATCCCTTCAGAACATCGTCACCCGATACTGATTTCGGATTCTCAAACACGACTGGTTGTTCATCGGCACAATAGACGTGAACTCGCTTCTCAAGCGGATCGATCAGCCATCCGAGCCGCACTCCGTTGTCGATGTATTCCTGCATTTTTGCCTGCAACACCGCCAATTGCCGACTCGGGTCCAACGTGGTTTATCGGAATAGTGGTCGACATTGTCAAAAGTCACTTTTCATGTGCGTAAGACGAGGGGACTCGTAAACTAAATTGTACATTGCCAGTCTGCAGAATCGAGCCACTTCCTAA
>JANLQO010000282.1:0-42790 GCA_031367855.1 Planctomycetia bacterium
AGTGCTCGCAGCGCCACTATCGGTACACGAAACAACGCAGCGACGTATTCAGAAGGGATGCGGAAAACAAATGGTGGTAAAAGTGCCTGTCGCTTGGCTGACCCGCTATAATTCAAATGCCGCACTGCGGTTGGAATTTCCGTTATTTCAAACTGGTCTCGTTCGACTACAGGGATTTAGGTCTATGAAACGCTTACTTACACTCTCACTCGTAGCACTCGGAGTTTGCCTTATGACATCCATGTCAGGCGCTGAAGATAAAGGCGACGCGAAAAAAGCAGGCAAAGCCATCTCGTTCACGATGAAATCGCTGGACGGCAAAGAAGTGGACTTGAAAACGTATGCTGGAAAAGTCGTTTTGGTGGTCAACACCGCCAGTGAATGTGGACTAACGCCGCAATACAAGGACTTGCAGGCGATCAACGAGAAATACAAGGACAAAGGGTTAGCGGTGCTCGGTTTCCCATGCAACCAATTTGGTAAACAGGAACCAGGCGAAGCCAAGGAGATTTCTGAGTTTTGCACTAAAAACTATGGCGTTACTTTTGATATGTTTTCCAAAGTAGAAGTCAACAAGGACGGCGCCTGCGACCTTTACAAGTATTTGACTGCCAAAGAAGCGCCCCCGGTTGGTAAGGGGCCCGTGTCATGGAACTTTGAGAAGTTCTTGATCAACCGCCAAGGCGAATTGGTGAACCGTTTCTCGCCGAGGACCGAGCCCGACGCGCCGGAAGTGATTGCGGCGATCGAAAAGGAACTTGCTGCGAAGTAACAACCACTCGCATAGACTTTATTTGCCGAAAGGGACTCGGATGCAACTTCAGCGGGCTCAGCGAGCATTAGGTGCAGTACTAATTTGCACTGCGACAATCGTTGCGGAGCCGCTGATTGCTTGGAGTCAAGTGCCGTTGACGGAATCGCCGCGTAGCTCCGCTGTCGATTTGGCTAAAGAATCGCTGCAAAAGCAGATAGCGCGGTTGATTGAGCAGCTAGGCGATGAGAATTTTCAAACTCGCCGCGCTGCAGAGTTTGCGCTCGTTCGAATCGGCTTGCCGGCCTTCGAACAGCTACGCCAAGCAATGAATCACCCCAACGTGCAAATTGAAGTCGCCGCTCGCTATCTTGTGCGCAGCCAGTCGGTCACTTGGTGGCTCGATACCGACCCGCTTTCAGTCCGACAAGTTCTTCAGGATTACAACGACTTGAAGAACGAAGATCGTGAGACTGCCATGCAAAAGCTGGCCAGTGAAAAATCTGGCGATGCGATTCTAGCGCTCTGTCGAATTGCGCATTATGAAAGTTCCGAAAGGTTGTCAAAATGTGCGGCCCTTTACCTGATGGAGACGATGGGCGAGCGGATGGAACCCAAGGAGGCGAAAAAGTTGACTCCGCATGTCCGTGAAGCAATGGGAGATAGTCAACGACCGGCCGCCGAGTGGATCAAAACTTTGATCGATGCGATGGATGAAGGTGCCCCCAACGCCGACCGCTGGCGAATGGTGGCGAAACTTGAATACATATTGCTCGAAAAGACTCCCCGCGATACCAGTAAGTCTCTTGTCATGCGGCTACATCGAGTCATTGCGGCTGACTTTATTAAGCACTCAGAGCGTCAAATGGCCCTCGAAATCGTGCGGCCCTGCTTGGATCTCGTAGAGAACAAAACCATTCAAGTGCGTAGCGCTGCGATTTGGGCAATCGACGCGGGCCTCCCAGAACTTGTAGACGAACTCGGAGAGCGGCATCGTGAGCTATTCGCGGCCGAACCATTGCTCGGATTTCTGCTGGCGGAAAGCTATTTGGCGACCGGCGATCAAGCGCGAGCCCAGGCCAGTGCAGATTCAGCGAGTAACAGTATCGTGCGATCGTATGCAGAACAGAACACCGTTGCAAGAGAGGATATTGCGGCGAACCAGCGCTATGAAATGGCAGAATCGCTGCGACTACGCGGTATGTACCAATGGGCGCAGAGAGAATACGAAAAAGCCCTAAATCTCGAATTGCCCCCGCTTAAAGAAGTTCAAGAGCGAACTGAGCCGAAACCGGGTGTCGAACAGCAAATTCGCATCGAATTACAACCGCGTACGGAACTGCGAGTGCGTCTCGCTTTGGCGGAACTTCTAACCGAAGATGAACAATTTGCTCAAGCAGCAAACACCCTCGGTGAATACATTGCAAAGATTCAAGAAAACCCTGCGGAAAAGGAACGCTTAGAAAAAAACAACTCCGGCAATGATGCTCAAAACGACTATGCTTTTCTGCTCGGCAATTTCAATTATTATTCGGGCAAGGCCGCCTTCCTCAACCGGGAGCTCCGAATAGCCAATTCGTTTTACCTGCAAGCCCTCAAGTCCTACCCTGAGAACCCAGATATCTTGATTGCCATGAAGGCCTCCTGCCAGGGAGGTGTGGACGATCAGTCCTACCAGAAGACCTTGACGGAACGCATCGCAGCTTTTCATGAGACAATTGCCGGCTTGGAACGTGAAGTGATCAATGCTGATCGAATATTGCGACAGAATAAAGAGTACCTGCTCGCTGCCCAATGCAATCAGCTCGCGTGGTTGCTCGCCAACACCAATGAACGTCCTTCCGAAGCTGTGCAATTGAGCCTGCGTTCGCTTGAGTTGATCCCTGACTACGGCATCTATCAAGACACGCTCGCCCGCTGTTACTTCACGGCTGGCAACATTGACCAAGCCATCGCTACTCAGGAGTTAGCTGTCAAAAACGAACCCTTCCAACGCTCCATGCTCCGTCAGTTGGAAGAATTCAAAGCCGCCAAACACTAACTAGGCTCTGTCTCAAAAGGGGTCTGACCCTCTCGGGGCATGTTTTTTTGTCAGGGATTTTGCATACCCTCCAAAGGGTCAGCCCCCTTTTGAAACAAAGCCTAGCTGCCAATGTTTCTCGACGGAGCGGGCCGGAGAACCGCGACGGCGGAGCGTCGCGACTCGCGCGTCCATGAGGCTATGCCAACCGGTAATACTTTACGGCGTTATCGTGTAGAAGTTTCTTCTGATCCACTAACGGCCTGGCGGCGATGATGCGTTTGAGACCCTTGACCCATTCGGCGTATGAAGCGCCAAGTTTACATACAGGCCAATCGCCACCAAACACCACACGGTCTGGTCCGAACTCGTCAAGGCAGAAGTTGACCGCTGGCGCCAGGTACTCTGGTGTCCAGCCCTTAGGAGCCCGCGCCACGATACCGGAAATCTTGCAGATCACGTTCGATAGCTTTGCCAGTTTTCCCATGTCGGCTTTCCACTGATCTACCGTGTGCCCTGGTGGCGTCGTTTGTTTGGCCTTCGGTTGCCAAGCACCCGGATCAGCGTTGCCGCAGTGATCGACCACGAATCGTGTATCCGGGCACTTTTGGGCCAGAGTTGCGCCATCAGCCAACTCGGTGGGGCGCATGCACAAATCAAAGCTCTTGCCCATCTCGCCGAGCAATTGAACCGACTTGACGAATTGAGGCTGCAAGCACAAGCCGCGTTCCGCCGAATCTGCATGCAATACTTGACGCACGCCTTTGATCAAGGGATTGTCACGGTGTCGATGCATATACATCGCGAATTTGTCCGAACCTGGCCGGCCAGAGATAACGGCAGCGACTGTCGGCGACTTCTTGGCAGCAATGATCGACAGTACATAATCCGCTTCTTTATCTTGATCCGCGGGCGCGACATCGACTTCCATGTAAACAGCTTTGACCACGTTCAAGCCAGCGGTCTCAGTCAAGTAATTGCTCATGTCGTGCTTGGCTGAGATCTTCGCATCGGCGCCGCTCAACCAAGGCGGCTGAAATTGGACCAAATCCCATAGGTGCTGGTGCGTATCAATGATCGGCAAGTCTTCACCGTCAGCCGCAAACGATGTGCTAGTCAGGGTTGCGGCGACGCCGCCGGCAACGCCCAGTTTTACGAATTCCCGTCGTGCGATAGCCATGATCATGTTCCTCACGAAGTAAGTTGTTGTTGGGGGTTCTAATCTGGCATAAATCGACCTCCCTTGCAACTGTGCGCAGGTTATGCGAAACGCGTCTTCGTCGCAGCCGCAAATTCTCCCGCAGCGGCATCGAGCTTGGCCAAAGTCTCGGCCAACGGCTGGCCAGCGGCACTGCGCGCGGCAGCGATCAGCGTTTCGCATTCATTGAAGTCCATGAATCTGGCCGCTTCCAGAAGCTCGGGTTCATCGCCCTTGGGGATCACAATAAAGCCATGTTTGTCGGCGTGGATCAATTGACCTGGTTCAACGCGCGTTCCAAAAACTTCGACCTCTGTTCCCCAGCGGACCGGAACGCTGTGGGCATGACCCACGCATAGCCGCCGCGCGAGCGCCTTGAAGCCCGCGTTGGTCATCTCATCCAAATCGCGAACGGCGCCGTCAGTAATCGTGCCTACGCAGCCCAAAGTGCGATGAATATTGGCATTCACTTCGCCCCAAAACGAGCCGATCACGCGCGGCCGATCCCGATCTTGCACGACGACTATTTTCGGACCAGGCTGACCGGCGATATATTTGCGGTAATCGCTCCAACCCGTTGGATTGTCGGCTTTGTGTTTGCCTTCGCTCGGCTCGATCACCACCGTAACCGCGTAACCAACCATGGGTCCCATCTGGGGCATAAAGTCTCGGGTTTCGTCTATATTACATACAGCCGCCGCTGCGTCGAGTGAGGTAATCTGTTCCCATCCGTTGTAGATTGTGGGCGTATTCCAGCGTTTCATCTGCAATAATTGCGAATGGGATAGGGACATGCGAACAGTCTCCGGGTTGAGATTAAAGGCCAGTGGTATAGTGCGCGGCGTAATTTCCTAAAACGACACCTAAGTATTTCCAGGCCGTACACACTGCACAAGGTCACTCTCGGCAATCGTGGTCCAGCGGAGCCGCATCTGCCGAATGCAACGGTGGAGTATTTAGGACGACCCTCTAGGATGGTAAACAGCGCCTGCATCCAGAGCGTGATGTTGGCAGCTTGGATCACCCGTTCGCGAGCTGTGTGCGAATCTGGCGGGCCTTTTCGGCGGCGCGTCCAGAGTCATCGTCCAGCACCGTGACATGTCCCATTTTTCTTCCGGCCCGTGCGTGCGATTTCCCATACAGATGCAAGTGGACATTTGGTTGCACCAAAGCAGCCTTCCAATGCGGCTCGCCTGCCGACCAGACGTCGCCCAGCAAATTGGACATGGCTGCGGGCCGCAACTGTACCGGACGCGCCAATGGCAAGTTGCACATGGCGCGAACTTGTTGCTCGAACTGACTGCAATCAAATGCTTCAATGGTTAAGTGGCCAGAGTTATGCGGTCGCGGGGCAATTTCATTGATCAGCAATTCGCCTCGAGCGTCCACAAAGAACTCGACGCAAAACAAACCCACGACTTCAAAACGGGACGCGATGCCGCGACAAATTTCGGTTGCTTGGGCTTGCAAGTTGACAAGCATGGGTTGAACGGGGCAGCGAGACACGTCGAGAATGTGGTTGGCGTGTTCGTTCTCAACCAACGGATAGCATTCGATTTGACCGGCCGCGTTGCGAGCGGCGATCATCGATACTTCGGCTTGATAAGCAATCCACTTTTCAGCGATCAAGTGATTCGTATCGAGGCTTTCGAAAGTCTCACGAATCTCGCTCGCACTGCGGACCACGGCTTGTCCCTTGCCGTCATATCCACTGCGGGCAGTTTTTAGGACTACCGGCGTGCCGAATGAATCAATGGCTTGTGCTACGTGCACTTGATTTTGAACTGGCAGGAAGGGCGTGGTGGGAAAACCGGCCTGGGAAAGCGATGTTTTCTCCAGCACACGGTCTTGGCAGATTTCGAGGAACTCGGCACCTGGACAGACTCGCGATGCCAGTGCGGCGGCGCGCAAGTAGCCGGAATTGATGTTCTCAAACTCGATTGTGATCGCGTCACAAAGCGTGCCGAGTTCGGTAGCGGCAGCGGCCTCTTCATCGGGACTGGCTGGTTGCAGATGCAGATCAGCGGCTTGCGAGGCGGGGCAGTTGGCTTCAGGTTCCCAGACGGCAACGTGGAAACCCATGCGCTGCGCTGCATGTGTGAACATGCGACCGAGCTGGCCGCCACCAAAGACGCCTAACCAACTGCCCGGCTGAATGGAATTGTTTTTTGGGGCGATCGATGAGCGGTCCGCCATGCTTTCCTCGGTTGCTAAGAATTAAAATTACAGGGAGGGCTTAAAAAAGAGACCAATCGGTTTCGCCCTGCCGTTTTTGCCTGCGAATCGAGAACGACTTCATCATCCGATCCGGACGGTCTCTCAAGCCGGTGCTCCAGCGCGTTTAGGTGCAGGCCTTAAAGACGGTTTGTATTTGTTCTAAAGGAAGTTATCGTCCATGACGGACTGGGTTTGTTTGGCGACCCAAGCAGCCAGTCGATCGCGCAGTGCAAGGTCGTTGGTCGCTAGGATGCGGGCGGCGAGCAACCCCGCGTTTTTCGCGCCAGCGGCGCCAATGGCCAACGTGCCTACCGGAATTCCACCTGGCATTTGGACAATCGATAGCAGTGAATCCAAGCCCTGTAGCGAGCGGCTTTGAACGGGCACACCAAGCACAGGTAAGAGCGTGCATGAGGCAACCATGCCCGGCAAATGGGCCGCTCCGCCCGCACCCGCAATAATCACCTTCAGGCCTCGCGACTCAGCCTCGCGTGCGTACTCGAACATCCATTCTGGGGTGCGATGGGCAGAAACTACACGGTGTTCACTCCGCACGCCGAGTTCGTCGAGAACTTCCACTGCCGCTCGCATGGTGTCCCAATCCGAGCGGCTACCCATGATTACCCCCACCACTGGGTTGCCACCCGCTCTTGGGGCCACAGGATTTGAATCCATAGTCATCTCGCACACCAATCATTTGCTTTTTGGGTATAGCTGGTTCACTTCACCGTGCAGGCAAGTCTGAATAGCATTTTGAAGTGCCGATTTCGGAGAAATCGGCCTTCGCTGGATACGGCCTACAATAGATCGATATCTCCGAAATCGGTGCCGGCATCATGCATAGGGTATCAACGACTTACTGAGGCTGGCGACCATTGTAGCGAGTGACCTGTCGTTGGGTATCGCGGCTAACGAGGCCCCCAGCCGCGCTAAGAAGGGCCCAGTTGGACTCTAAAGGCCCGGCGTTTTGCGAGAAGTGCCGTTGAGCAACGACTGGTTGGCGGAGGGGAGATTCAGCAGATTGGTCGGCGCGGGGCGCTTGGGAGCGCCAATCGTCTGGAAATTCCTAAATGCCGCAACTGCGGGATCCACAGCAAGAATTGCGGAACTTGACTGAGTAACAGCGTCAGATTGCCCTTGGGGATCCTGTGCGTTGGAAAACTGCGGTTCGGGATACTGCGCTTCGGCTTTTGCCAATTGCGCCGCGCGGAAATCCGCTCTTAGAAACGTCAGATGTTCAATCAAAATTCGCCGGACTTCGAGAATTGACTTCGGATTGCGGTGAATATCTTGGTGCCTATCGTTAACGGTGATTTCTGATACCACATCATCTGCGTGGGCACTTTCAAAACTGACCACGCCATCGCCCGTGGCATCAACTTCCTTAAAGAATTTCTTGGTTGATGTCATGCCCACGATGTTGTGATAGGTGACCCAAGGTGCGTGCGGCGCCTGCAGCATCGCGGGAAACACGGGCGAATCTGGACTTAGCGAATCGATGCTAGTGCTTGTTGTCAGCAATTCGGTATTTTGAAATAGACCTGGATTCTGCGTTATCAACGCTTGGCCAGTATGCACCATGATCGTTGGCAAGCGAATCAGTTGACGACTTACCCAGCGCGTGGTGCTATTGGCGTAGTCGCTTCCACGCAATGGAGTGCCGATGGTTACAACCCGGCGTATCGATTCATTGGGGTGGAAGAACGCGGCTTCGCGCAGTCCGGCGACCACTTCAGCCTCGCCCTGCACTTTTTCGAAGGGTTCGTGGCTGAGTATCTTCCAGAACTGATCGCGTGAATCGATCGTTTGCATACGACTGACCAGTCCACCCATGCTATGGCCCACCAACACGGCTTGATCGAGCGCGGGATAGCGGTGATCGGGATCGAGTTCGCTGCGCAGCTTTTTCAAATCTGCACGAAATTGCGTCGCGCTCAACCAAAATGGCTGACCGGTCGGATATTGATAAAACCAAAATTGATAATTTTTTCGCAGTTCGGGAAAACTACGTAGGTCATTAAACATCGGCATCCAGGTGCTGGGACTGGACCACAGACCGTGAACCATCAGCACCGGAATGCGGCTCGGATCAAAGGGCTCAAGCATGAAGATGCCCCTCAACTCTTGGTTCTTGCGAGGGTTGAGCAAGCCGTCTGTCGCATTGTCCTTTTCCTTGAATTGTTCGCTATCAAGAAAGTATCCCAGCGAAGTGCTCAAGTCCGATTGCATGGGCACAAGTCGATCGGCGACCTGCAAGTCGCGCGCGGCCAACGGGTCATGCAACTCCAAAACGCAATGATGCCGATGCATGGCGCCATGACCTGGCATCGAACCCGGCTTGACGACCCGCAGTACCGCGGTAACGGGAAAGCTCAAACCCTTTGGGTAGTACTTCTCGCGAGGGTCCTCTGGATTACCCGCCTTGCGGACTGCGATTAGGGGTACCCCCAGCCCATAGGTGGTGCCAGTGCCGACGAGTTTATCCAGTTCAAATTCGCTAACGAATTCAAACCGTTCGAAGTCATCGTTTTGCCAATTGCCGCGCAGAATCGTAGCCACTTCATAAGTCTGTTTACCCGTCGTAACTTCATAGCTCGTTCCAGGTTTTAACTGCCCCTTGGCATTGACCAGTCGTAGAGAGGATTCGAGCGAGCCGTTATATAAGTCGCATGCGCCGCGAAACTGGGGATCGTAGGGGTTCCGCGATGCATCGAATTCGCGTGAAAACAAAAACATGTACGCGTTACTCACCGCAACACCATACATGTCTAACGCCAAGGCTACATTGTGCTTTTTCTCAGCGCGCTGACCGAGAATGTAAGCCATTTCGCTCACGCCGTAGACCAGTTCACTATCAACTTCGGCGTCCAGTAGCTGCTGGAGGCTCTCGAGGCACTTGGCGGGGTCTTTCTCATACTGTTCACCCAACGCATAGCGGCGCAGCAATTCCATGGTCCGGGAACTGATTTGCGGCCCAGCACTGCTGGTTAACTGAAGTGGAATGGCCAGTGGATTGGCGGGAGTATCGCGCAGAATAAGATACTTCTGCGACGCGCAGCCCACGGTGAGAAACAGGATCAACGCCAGTTGCGTGATCCTTCTGATCGCTAAAGTTCTACGTTGACTGGAAAAATCCAGTACGAGCGCGACCCAATGACAGCCACTCGCGGTGGTTTGGGTTATTTCGCGACTGGGGGGGGGTATGCGTAACACTTCCGTTTGCAAACGCACTTATCTTATTGCGAGTTCGGTTGATTTACGTGTGGCACTTTTGAAATTAAGTAGGACTATTTCGATCGTGCACCCGGAGAGTAGAAATTCAACAGGGGAAACGCAATGTCAATCTCTGGAAACGCTTGCATTGTAGAACTACTGCCGCATAATACGTTGGTTAAGCTAGGGCTGCGCATTGCGGGTTTAGCAGTCATTTGTTTTAGCAAATTGCATTTTCGCGAATAAACACAAATTTGAATTTAACATCAACGCAGAGTCATGGGGCTGACTCGTGTTGAGACGCGTACGCATAGTCACATTTGGAGTTAGCCCTTGTTTCGTATCTTCGACATTCCCCCAGGTGGTGCTGCATGGACATGATGCTAGCGGAGCTTGAGAGGGGGTTTCGTGAAAATTGGTCGGGTTTTCGACCAGCTGCGTACGATCCGATTCTTAAACAAGTTGACGAAGACCTGCGTACCGACTTGCTGATCCGCATGCTCTGCGCGGAGATCGAATTCAGTTACCAACCACCGGTGGCGTTCCGCAATGAATCGTCAGTTATCCCTTCGGGGGATGATGACGACCAGCGTGTACGCCCCACCTTGCGGCTATTCTTGCTGCAGTTTCCGGAATTGCGCAGCCGCGTCGATGGAATCATTCAGCTTTCGGTGCTTGAATATGCGCTACGAATTCGCTACGACTCCAAGCCACCGAACATCGCCTCGTACCTCGAGCTGTGCGAGAGCGAGCAAGAGCGACTCGGGGGGCTCCTGCAACTCACCGAGTACCGAATAGCCGACAGTCGCGCGGATAACGAGCAGAGTTCGTTGCCAATAAAAAGCGGTGATTCCACAGAACCGGAGACGAATACTGAAAAACCTGTGGTCCTCGATCAATTGCCCTGCAATCTTGGTTGCTTCTTGCTGATTCGTCAGTTGGGCAAGGGCGGCATGGGTAACGTTTATAGCGCGATCGACTTGCGCAGCACTGCGCACGTGGCGGTGAAAGTGATGCGGCACTTGGACTCTTGGAGCATCTATCGATTTGTGGAAGAGTTCAGTTGGTTATCACAGCTCAACCACCCGCATCTGGTTAAATTGTATGACGCGTTCAGCGAGGGAGACACCCGCTATTTTTCGATGGAGCAGGTCGAGGGTCTGACGATTCGCAATTGGTTTCAGACGCTTAGCCCAAACGATATGAGTCGCTGGAACATGCTGCGGCAAGTGCTGGCGGAAACAGCTTCCGCGATTCGTTTCTTGCACGATTGCGATGTGATTCATCGCGATGTAAAGCCTTCGAACTTGATGATCACGCCCGGTCGACGGGCGATGCTACTCGATCTTGGCTTGGCGATGCGGGCTGGGAAATCCACGGCCGGTTTGCAGCTGGTGGATGGTTCAAAGATTGTAGGAACGATTCAGTATTTACCACCTGAAGCACTTCGGGGGGAAAGTCAAACCTTTGCTAGCGATTGGTACAGTTTTGGTGTCTTAATTTATGAAACAATGACCAATTCGTTTCCACCCATTTCAGTTGATCCAAAAAACAAAGATTTGGAGCTGCGTTATCAGCTGAATGAAGAAGTATTGCGTGCAAAGCTTGAGGGTTTCCCAGATGATTTAATTGGATTATGCATTGATTTATTGTCAGTAGAGCCTCGTTCGAGACCTTTAGGAAACGAGATCATTCAGCGTCTCGGGGCCGAAGATAGCCAGGCACTATCGTTCGCGGCGGATACGACTTGTCTCGGACGTGATGAGGTGCTCGATGAAATCACCCATAGCTTTCATCATTCCGCCGCGTTGGGTGAGTTGATCTTACTGCGTGGGGAATCGGGTATCGGGAAAACGACGGTGCTCAAGCATTGGACGCGCACTCAAAAGTTGAACGATGAATCGACGCTGCTTCTGCACATCTCCTGCCATCTACAAGATCACACTCCGCTGCGAGCCCTGAACCTATTGGCGCAGCAGCTTGTGACTTTGTTGCCCGATCTGCCTCGCGAGTTATGGGAGGATCTTACAACCAGTGAAGGTGCGGAGATTGTATATGGTTTTCCGCAGATGCAGCAGCTAATCGGCGTCCAGCCCCGCCAGAAAGACCCGTCGATTGGGGTGCAAGAGTTAGCAGCACGTCGCGCAGCGGGCCTGCATGCACTACTTTATTGGTTGCGAGAACTGAGTAAGAGACGCTCAGTAATCATAGTGATCGACGACGCCCAGTGGGCCGACGCCGACAGCGGTCGGTTGTTATCGCAATTGTTCAATGCGGCTAATGGATTTCAGGGATTGCTATTAATTGCCGATCAAGGACCAAAAGTTAAAAGTCCCTTGGTCGATTCGATGCTAGTTGCGCTGGCTAGCCTGGACCGCCCGGTCGTTCAGCAATTGGAGCTGAAGCCGCTGGAAAAATCAGTTTGCGCAGCCTTGCTTGAAAAATGGTCGACTGCGGTTGGCGTGCAGCTTGCACCTCCCATCTACACGGATCTTACACGTCGATCGGGTGGCAATCCATTCTTGCTCCGCGAAGTGCTATCGGCGTATGTCTATCACGTTTCGCACTTTGCGCTCGATGATGAAGCTTGGTTGAAGACTGCTCGCAATCAGGGACGTGGCGGTCACTTGCGAAGTCGCTTTTCGCTGTTGCCTATCTCGATGGAGCGTGTACTACAATACTTGGCGATTGCGGACGAGCCACTGGGATTTCATCAGCTGCACACCGTTTCGCGGGTACTGCCGCACGAGCTGCTACCGCTCATCAATTACCTCGCATCGCAGGGCTGGATTCGGATCAATGGCGCATCGCTTGATTCGGAATTGGAAATCGCTCATGATCGGTTTCGCGATGTCGTTTTGGATTCGATGCCCGATGATAGAATCTATCGTCGGCATTATCGACTTGCGCGCACCCTGTCGAGTGAAGCGCCTCCACCTTGGTCTCGTATAGCCCATCATTATTGGAAAGCGAACCGCTTTCGCGAAGCGGCGGCGTGCTACATGGAGGCCGCTCGGATTTCCGCGCGCAGCAGCGCACATATCGAGGCGCTATGGTTTTTGGAGCGGGCTTTTCATCCCAATGCCGATCGATCAGCGATTGAACGACGAAACGCACTTCGGCTGCAAGCGGATTGTTTTGCAGCGAGCGGGCAGTCATCCGAAGCGATCGAATCGTATCGCGCTCTAGCGAACAGTAGCGAGAACAAAGACGAGTCGCATTTGCTTACTTGCCTGATGGGTGAACAGTGGATAGCCCAAGGTAAGTTGCGGGAGGGTATCGAGTGCTTAAGTGGGGCGCTCATGGATTTGGGTGTGACGGCGGATGTTGGCAGTTCTTGGTTTTCATCCATGCGTTTATGGATGGAAGCACGTCAACTGTCATCTTCATTGAGTGGAATTCGCAAAGCCCCTCGAGAATACGAACCGTTTTCGGCTACTGAGCAATGTTTAAATCGCTTTGGCACAGCACTCGTCTTTTTAAACATTGGGCTCGGCGGCAAACTGATCATGGCGCTCGCCAATGCATCCGCACATCGCGGATCAGACAGTGATCGCGCAATCACGTTGTTGCGTTGGGGCGCGCTGATCGCGCTCGGAAACCGGCGTACACGCTCGAATTCCTTTAAATGGATTCGCAGTGGACGGCGACTTGCAAAAATCTCCGGCAATGCCAATGCGCTTGCACTCAGCCAAATGTGTACCTTCGTTTGGCTGTTCGCCCACGGTCGATTCCACCGCGCGCAATACCATGGGCTGAAATCGCTTAGCATTTATCGTACTGCTGGTTTAACTCACCAATGGGAATATGGGTTTGTTCAATGGACGTTGTTAATTCTGAACTGGTACTCTGGCGAACTGAAAGCCCTGGTCGAAGCAACGAGGGAATTGCGAATTCAATGGCAAAATAATCGAGATGTGATGTGGAGCTTCTGGATCCATACTCATGCGGCTCACTTGGCCGACCTGATCGCTGATCAACCCGCCGAGGGACGTCGTGTAATTGCAAACGCTGAATCGGATATTCAAAACCATCCCTTCGAATCGCCGCGTTATTTTGTATGGATTTCCGAGCTGCGACAGGAGCTGTATGAAGGTAACACAGAAGCCGCATCGAGTATTATGGAATTAGGCTGGCAAAGATTTAGTGAAAGTCGTTTGTCAAACTTGACCCATTACGTGTGGGTCGCAAATAGCTTGCGGCTGTGCTGTTACCTCGCTTCCGCCACTCCCCAATCTGGGAAGAGAGATCTAATACTTAAGGAAGCTAGCGCCATTTGCAAGCGACTGAGCAATAGCCGGGAGCCAATGTTCGCGCTGGTCGCAAACGCTCAGGAGGTTGTCGTCAAAGCTGCACTCGGAACCATTGCACCTCGTAGTAAATGGACAGAAACCATCGAGGCACTTCGCCAGTCCGACATGGGCTTGTTCGCGATTGCGACGGCTTGGCACGCCTCGATTTATTGGCCAGATGTCGATTTCTTAGGTGACGGTAGGACCGCCGAACAGTTCTTCCGCGAACAAGGCTGTGCCGCTCCCAAGAAACTCATGCAAGTGATACTTCCACTGCCTGTAGATAGCCAAATAGCTGTCGCTTTGTAGCAATTCAAGACCAAAGGCCAGACAAGTGGCCGCGCGTTCGTGCTTGTTTCCTAATTGAACAGCGCCACCCGGCACAAATCAAGTTCAATGGCAGCACTCATTACCATATGACTTCGAGTAGATTGCTTCGGGCGTCGGTCCAGAAAATGGGGCGACCGACGGATTGATCAGCAGAAATAGTGTTAGCTGCGTTGCCTATTCCGGCCAGCCTATCCGGTGTGCGAGACAGCAGCGCCCAAACCGCGGGACGAGCGGCCGTGCGAACATCAGCCGCATTGCCAAGAAATCTATAAGCCAGACCGAGGTCGTTTGCTAAACCAGCGACAACCGGACGCAGATTAAAATGTAGATTTGAAATATGACATGCGAGCACTCCATCCTGTCGAAGGTGTTTTAGATACACTTCAAACGCTTCGCGAGTCAGCAAATGGACTGGAATGGCATCGCCCGCGAAGGCATCGAGTACAAGAATGTCAAAATTCTGCGGCGCTTCAAATTCAAGTGATAGACGCGCATCCCCAGTTAGAATCTCCTGCTCGGCAGGCGAGTCGCTGAGAAACGTAAAGTACCGCTTGGCGATCGATATCACATCGGGATTGATCTCGTACATTCGAAAGTAATCACCCGTGCGGCCATAGGCGGCTAGCGTGCCAACGCCCAACCCAACAATGCCGACACGGCGGCCCAGTGGATTTGAGTCACCAAGCAACAGTTGCCCGATTCCGGTGTTGTTGGCATAGTAGGCGGTCGGAATGCGCTGCATGCTAGGTTCGATGAACTGCGAGCCGTGAGCGATGCGTCCGTGCGCAAGTTCGAGCATCGGCGATATCGACTCGGACGACTTGTGTACCTGTTCGACTTTCAACATGCCATAGAAATTGCGACTGGCGACAAGCGAATTCTTCGGGTTTTTGTTCGCTTGAGCCAAGCCCCAGACTGCGATGACGAGCACGCATGCCACCGCACTAGGGGCAATCCAGTGGGGTAGCGAAAATACTAACCGATCCTCACGGATTCGTAAGCACATGAAGGCGACCGCAAAGCACAATATCCCAACTTGCAATTCACTGTAGGTGACGAACACAATGGGTGCGATCAAACCGACGAACAGCCCGCCGGCAGCCCCACCAGCCGAAATCGTTAAGAAATAGAGCGTCAAGTATCGTGGATGGGGCTTGAGAATAGCCAATTCGCCGTGACAAGTCATGCAGCAACAAAACAGCGCTCCGAAGTATAACGCGACTTGCAGGAGTATCGGCACGCTCGAACCCCGAGTCGCCAAATACACTGACGCAATTTGAAGTACAACCGTCGATACCAAATAAGGCCGACGCGCATACCAACGTTCACTGTCAAAACAGAGTATGAATGAGACTAAATACAAGGCGAGTGGCAGCACCCACAGAAATGGAATCACCGCGACATCCATACAAACCTGATTGGTACTCGCAAGCAACATCAACGAGGGTGTCATCGCAAACAAGAACCACAACCCCAACAACCCCCACGTTGGTCGCGCTCCGGCGTGCGGCACCTCATCGTTGACGCTTGTTGTCGATTGCTGAGCGGTCGTGGCCTGGCTTGCATGCCGCATCCGCCAGCCGCTTAGCGTGCACAAACCCGCGAACACAGCGAATGCAGCAGACCAGATCGCGGACTGCGAATAGACCGAAAAATTAGGTTCGAATAGCAGTGGATAGGTAACCAAGGCCAACAACGAACCAATATTCGAGAGCGAATACAATCGATAAGGCGATTGGCCAACATGCGTATGACTAAACCAGCCTTGAACGAGCGGTCCGGTGGCAGAAAGTATAAAGTAAGGCAAGCCAACGCATACTAGCATGAGTAACATGATGCGCAGAGCAGGAGTATCGCTGTTCACCGGTTTCCAACTTGCATCCGGTGCAATCGGCAAGGCGACAATAGCCGCGAACATTAGCAGCATGTGCAGAGCGATCTGCTGGCGAGGCGTAAGATACTCGGTCGTCAAATGCGCGTAGGCATAGCCAGCGAAGAGTAGTATTTGAAAAACCAACATGCAAGTGGTCCACACAGCGGGCGAACCGCCGAACCACGGGAGAATGAATTTGCCGATAAGCGGCTGCACTTGGAATAGCAAGAACGCGCTGAGAAAGACGGTGGCGGAGTAGGTAATGGCCAGGCCACGGAGAGGCGTTTTTTGGGTGTACATGCTTCGGAAAATTCGACTTATAGGGATTGCAGCGATCGAACATGAATAATATTGCTTCAGGCATCTGTTTGTCGAAGCATAGCTTAACGTCAGCCGCGCGGTCGTTAGAATCGCTGCAAATAGCTGTCTAGATCGGTGACTTGGGGGCAACGGAACGGCTGAGTCGATTATGAGAAAGCGGATCGAGCAATCCGACGTCGTTCCAGGGCTGGATTTGCTGGCGCATCCATTGGTTCAGCTCTTGCGAGCTGCTGGTTGGCTGCAACTGAGCAATCATCCGGCTGGTGTCATACATGACGCGTTTCATTTTCGTTGATCGGGCGAGCAGAAAGCCCTCACGCATCGCGCCCGTTTCCGCCACCTGCCTTTCACTATGAATGGCCGCGACAAAGTACAATGAACTTGCAGCGACAAAAGCTTCAAAACTATGCGCAGCTGCGGCATAGCAATTGGCGACCAATTGATCGATCCACCGCACCTCCTCCACAACGTCCGCCGAGTACTGCGCAAGGGCTTCGTGTCGGCGAACCTCAGACACGTCACTGGTCAACAACTCTGCCGCCCTCAGTATACCGCTTAGAGAGTGTGCGAGTCCCGTGCTGTGCAGCGGGTCGATGATTCCGGCCGTGCTCGGCAACATCAACCAATTATTTCCAGCCGCTTGTGACCACAGCCGGCTGATGCGAGGCATCCACCCCATGCGGGGTTTGCCCTGCGCATCCTGCGGCGCAACAAGCAACGCCTCGCTCAGCAAGATTGAGAGGGTCGGATAGCAGTCGACAGATTGTTTGAATGCGCTCAATCGATCTGGTGCTTCGACCAACTCATCGGACCAACGCGCACAGGGCTGAACAAGGCCCACCGAAGTGGTTCCATCGGCAAAGCGCAAGAACCAAAGCCAACCGCCACCGATCCAATGATGCTGTGCCGCGTCATCGCCATCGAATGGGTCATCGAGCGTCGAAATTCCATTTTGCGCAAGCCAACCTGTCATCGGCGCTACATCGCGAAAGTGCCCGAACATCGCGGCGGTTCGCGTTTGAAGTAGATCGTCCAGCGATCGCAATCCCAGAGCCTGCGCCAGCATGTTGCCGTTGCCGCTAGCATCGATCAACTTGTCTATTTCCAGAGTTATCGGAACTTCATCCACCTCGCCCGACAATTTCCAACCGCTGGCAGTCTGCGTAGCAATTCCAGCGTCGTAATCAGCAATTACAGTCGCGCCGGCGATAACTGCTTGTTCACAGAACCACTGGTCCACGTCGCTGCGCATCCAATGCGTGTCGCTCAGTTCATCTGAAGCGCTGGCAGCGACTAGCAAACTGTTTTCGTGCTGAGAGGACTCATGGAAACACTGATACTTTTGATGCGAATAGTAACTGAATCCTCGTTTTTTTCCGGATCGCAAGTGCGGTAAGTCGCGCTGCCAAGCGCCCCAGCGGCTGAGTGAACGCAGCTCAGGCAGGCTGTATCGATCAGCGATCTGTTCGAGCAGGAAATCCGCTAGCGGAGTCGATGATTCACCAATGGCGAATCGCGGATGATGGGAACGATCAATAACGACGACCGAATGCCCCCGTCTTGAAAGTAACCAGGCAAGTAGACTGCCGGAGAAACCAGAACCGATAATACCGAATTGAAAACGTTGGTTCATTGGCGGCGGATTTCGTCGGTTCAAGTATCTTGCAAACGGTGGCACGCTGTTGCATTCTAGCCGAATCGCAATCGCGTTTGAGCTCGGGCTTTGTCCGACTTTAACTTACGCACGAATCAGATAGGATCTACAACGGAACCAGCCACGCCCTGCGAGGCTCGCATTACGCGACTCTTAGGGACGTGCCACCCTAAAACATCAACCCCAGTCATTGATCTGGAGAGTGCGCTAGTTGTGAACAAAGCGACCGGCTTCGCGTTTCATTTGGATGGAGCGCACGATTGACTTGCCAGCAAAGAACCTCGCAGGCGAAAAGGTGTTTTTATCCAACGGCAAATCGACTTGGACCCTGATCGAAGTCGCATCAAAGAGGATTGGGTTGGGTTGGACCGAGATGTCAGCCACACCGACCAGCGAGAACCCCAGAATGTCGCGAACTTTCTTTTCAACATCGCCAGCCGTTGCGCCTGGGACTATTCCCACCCGAGCGCCTTCATAGACTGCATTGTCGATCGTGCCTCGTAGCATCGCGACGCGGCTGAATTCCATTGCGGCAAAGAAAAACAAGAATGCCAGTCCCGCAGTCAATGCAAATTCGACCGCGACCACTCCTCTGCGGGATTCGCGAAGCAAATGGCGGATAGGTTGCGCTGATTTCATGTTACCACTTTTCAAGGTTAATCTACTCGGTAATGACAGTGCTGAGGGTCATTGCCAGTTCGCGGAAGATCTTGTTGAGTTGCTTGCCGTCGTTCGCTTGAAAGGAATCACCGTGACCAATCTGCGCGATTCGTTTCATTCGGGCTACGTCCGCATCCGCTCCAAAACCGATCGTATGAATCACAATGCCTTGACTGGCGAGTCCAATTGCCACAGGTTCTGGTTCTGGTCCCGTGTTGTGCAAGCCGTCGGTCATCACAATCATGACCCGTTCAACGATCTCGCCAGAGCGCGCAAGCCGCATGATATTTGAACCCGCTAGCATACCGCGAGAGATACTGGTGGCGCCGCCAACCTGCATCCGCGACATCGCGCTGGTCGTCTGACTGAGGTCGGCCGTTAATGCAACATCCTCAGTCGCGTCGGAGGAGTAGGATGCGAGACCTAGTCGTGTTTTCAAGTTCGCCGACTGCAAAGTATTGACAAACGTCTGCATAGCGCGTTTTAGATCTTTGAATTTCTGCCCTTGCATCGATCCCGAGCGGTCGACCACAACTACTAAATCTCGTTCGACGAAGGTGGCCCGCGAAAGTTCTTCGGGAGAAAAGGTTTTTGAACCGAGCAATGCTCCGAAAAACAAACCGACTGGGCCAGAGCGTGAGCTGGCGGTGCGTTTACCGCGAACTTCAACGCTGTTTATCGGCCGCTCGTTCTCGCGAAAATCGAAGCGATCATTGCTCAATTGTCTCGAATTGCCGAACGTGAAATCGGCGGCATCGAGCTCGAGTCCTTGGCCAGCTACCAGGTTTTCGCGAGCGATTTCCTTGCCGCGCGCGATAGCTTGTTCGACATTTTGGGTTCTGGCCAGAGTTTCCGAAGCCGCCTTCGTCGCCGCATCGGTCGCGGTTCGAAGTTCACCACGTACAAGGTGCATATACGCGATGTCAACGGAGAATGCGACGGCGACAAAAAACAGCACGAGCATGGCGGCCAACAGTACCAGCATGGCGCCCTGCCGAGCATGTCGCCTGCACGCGTATCGCGGTTTTCTACACATTGAGTAGTGGGAATGCATGGGACATCTCCTATTCAGAACGGTGAGGCAAAAAGCGATTCGTCGACTGCGCGCCACTGAGTGCGCTATTCTTTGACCATGACGGTGCGTACTTTGACCAGGCGATCTGGAATTACACGGCCAATGAACGGACTGTTCGAGGAAATCGGAGCCGTTATCTCGAGGGCGATTTTTTGTCCTCGACTGGCTGTATCAACGGCAGTATCAAAGGCGATCTTGGAACCCTTGACGAGACGTGCGTCGAGAATACTCTGTGCTTGGCGGGTCGCGTCAGCCTGCTTGCTGCCTGGCTCGATGGCGGCTCGCATACCTTCGTAAGCGGCCGCACTGAGGGCTTGCTTGAGGAATATTCCGTGAGTGGCCTCCATGGCACCGAGAACAATCAACATTAACAATGGCAAGCAGACTGCAAATTCGACCACGGCGGTGCCGAGTCGGCGGCGCGTACGCAGCGTTTTTGGCATGCTCTGGGAGTGCTTTTGAATCATGGTGCGTTCGTCTCTGGCGCAGGTGTGCTCGTTTCCGACTTTAACTTCAGGACGTTGTTTAAATCATCGGCCAACGAACGCCAAAAATCGTTTTCACGAAAGTGAAGCGGTTTGACACTGTCACCGGCTGCGGCTTCGGCCAACGCGCGACGAACCCGTAGAATCGGTCCGACGAATCGGTTACTCAATTTGGCAGCATCCAACAGGAAAACCGGCAACAAAGCCAACGAAACCAGGAGAACGGGCAAGTAGAGTTGCACGAACTGCTTCATGTGACCGCCAACCGGCTCTTCCGCTCCCCCTATTAGAAACGTCCAGCCGTATAGAGCGATCGCGTTCACGATGAGAAACAACACCCATTGCAACACCATTCGCCGAAGCAGACTGGTTTGCACTTCAAAGTCGACAAGGTTGCGTTTGCGGCGTAGTAGGGCCATGTTGCTTTCCCAGTTAGTTACAGGTCGCCCATGTTTGGCGGACACTTACAGGGTCGAGAGTAGTTGCGGATTGGAATCCCGGTCGTACTGAACCATAGCTTTGAAATCGAAGGCGAATGTGCGTTACTAGAATTGACAATCGGTAAACTCGGTTTTTCGAAGAGCGGGTTGTAACGTTTGTACGATCCAAATTCCAAATTGTCATTTCAACCAAGTTCTTGAGAACCCAGATTTAGCCGAAAAGGGCGCTTCCTTGTCGATTTTGACTTTGCCAATAGACTATGAGTGAGTCGAAAACTGGCATCAAAGATTTGCACACGGACCGCCCTAGAATGAGCAACACCCGACGAGAACTGCTAGACAAACTGCGCACGCAAATGATTGAAGATCGCCCGTTGCCCGAGGTGATCGAGGGCGATTGGATCAAATTTGACGACCCTTTGGCTCAGTTTGCGGAAGCGATCAAGTTTGTCGGCGGAGTCTGTACTACCTTGAATTCGGTCAACGAGTTGCCTGCGAAGCTGGCGGAATTTGAGCAGTTTCGGGCCGCGAAACGTGTGTTTTCGACGATCCCCGAAGTGCCGGGAAATGTGGATTTGAACGAAACCGCGGACGCTCACGATTTAGAAAATCTAGATTTCGTTGTGTACCCAGGGGAATTTGCGGTTGCAGAGAACGGAGCGATTTGGCTGACCGATCGCAACCTCAAACATCGGGTGATTTTCTTCATTACGCAGTTTCTGGTGCTGGTCATCCGCCGCTCGGATATGGTGCAGACGATGCACGAAGGCTACGCGCGGGCTCAACCGCCCCGACCTGGATTCGGTTTGTTCTTGTCCGGGCCAAGCAAAACTGCTGACATCGAACAATCGCTAGTTATCGGAGCTCACGGTTGCCGCGAATTGCAAGTGTACATTGTGCCGTAGCCACCCGACTGATAAAGGCAAACCATGACGACCGAAGCAATGAAAGTGGATAAGACCGGATCACGAGTCCGCGAGATGTTTGCGCAAATCGCACCGCGTTACGACCTAATGAATCACTTGCTGTCGCTTGGCATCGACATACTCTGGCGAAAACGGACGGTGCGTGAGCTGCGGCTGGACGGCAAATTACCCATTCTGGATTGCTGCACAGGTACGGGCGACTTGGCGTTGATGCTTGCCCAGCGCATGGCGGGTCGCGTCGAAGTTGTGGGAACGGATTTTTGTGCGCCGATGTTGCAGCTGGCGAAGAAAAAACACGAAGTGAGCGCGAGTGGTTATGCGGTTCGTTTTTTAGAAGCCGACACGCAATCGCTGCCCTTTAACGATGCGGCTTTTCAAACGGTTACGGTCGCGTTTGGTCTCCGTAACGTGCAAGACACTGATGTTGGTCTGCGCGAACTGACGCGAGTTTGTGCGCCGGGCGGGCAAGTGGCAGTACTTGAGTTCTCGCAGCCAACGCTGCCCGGACTCAAGCATGTATACCAAGCTTACTTTAAGCATGTGTTGCCCCGAGTTGGACAACGGCTAGCCAAGAACGAGCAGAGTGCATACGAGTATCTTCCCAATAGTGTGCTGGAGTTTCCTTGCGGCCAAGCATTGGCCGATCGCATGCAGGCTGCTGGACTGCGCGATGTGCGTGTCCTACCGCTGACATTTGGCGTCGCCACGCTGTACGTGGGTGAAAGATAAACATGCCGAACAACTTGACCAGTTCAATCAGTCCGGTAAAACCGATCGTCTTGGCAGTGACCGGCGCGAGCGGTGCGGTTTATGGAGCCCGATTGCTTCAAGTTCTATTGCAACAAAAAGTGCCAACGCACTTGACGATCAGTGAATCGGGTGCCGCTGTGATTGCGCAAGAATTGAAAGTGCGGTTAGACCTAAATAATGTGGATGCGGCGGCGGTTCTGCAGGCCAGCAATGCGTTTTTGAAACAACCGTCAATGGACTTCAATACACTTGTCACTGAGGCGGCAGGCGATGGCTCGCTGGCAATTCATCATTACAAGAATTATTTTACGCCGATTGCGAGCGGATCGTTTCTGACAGCAGGTATGGTGATTTGCCCTTGTTCGGGAAGCACTCTAAGTGGGATTGCACATGCGGCCAGCCAAAATTTGATTCAGCGGGCGGCGGACGTACATTTGAAAGAACATCGCAAACTGATTGTCGTGACTCGAGAGACGCCGCTGAGCGTTTTTCAATTGGAAAACATGCATCGAGTTGCACAAGCCGGCGCCGTGGTGTTGCCGGCGGCTCCAGGTTGGTATCACGGTGCGACCGAGTTAGTTGACTTGGTCGATTTCGTGGTAGCGAGAATATTGGATCAGTTCGATGTGCCGCACACCTTAATGCGACGTTGGAAAGAAACTGTAGATTAGTCATGGTGAATCAAGTGGACTCTACATCGACTGGATCCGCTGTGAGCTGTCGGCCGCGGGGGCCTGCGAACACGCCAGCAGGCCTTGTGCGGCGATTTTTGGAATTAATTCGCTTCAGCCACACCGTCTTTGCGCTGCCGTTTGCGGCATTGGCTTGCGTTTTCGCAACTGTTGCACCGAGTACTTTGGAGCTGACGACTGGGCTCTGGTGCAGGCGCTTGTTCGGGGTGCTAGTGTGCATGGTGACGGCTCGGTCTGCAGCGATGGCTTTTAATCGACTGGCCGACGCAAAGATAGATGCCGCGAATCCTCGAACTGCACGGCGGCATATTCCAGCGGGTGACCTTAGCGAGTTGCAGGTTTGGTTGTTTTTTGCGGCAATGAGCGGCCTGTTCGTATTGGCCTGTCTATTGTTCTTGCCCAATTGGTTGCCGATGGTGTGTTCAGTGCCGGTGTTGGTTTGGATTTGCGGGTACAGTTTTGCGAAACGCTTTACGTCAGCTGCACATCTATGGTTAGGCGTCGCGCTGGCTTTGTCACCCGTTTGTGCGTGGATTGCGCTCAGGGGTGAAATGGTGATCGCGCACCCAAGCGATCTGTATCCGGCGGTTTATTTGGGATTCGCAATTGCGTTCTGGGTTGCGGGCTTCGATATCATCTATGCCTGCCAGGATGCGGATTTTGATCGCCAGCAGAAACTGCACAGCATCCCGGCACGTTTCGGTGTGAAGGGCGCACTGCGCATCGCGGCCGGGCTACACACTGCGATGCTGTTGATGCTATGCTATTTGCCGAGTCTTTCGGTACTGAGGCTAGGTAGTCTTTACTGGATTGCGCTCGCAGGAGTCGCAGTGTTGGTGTTAACGCAACATGCATTGGTCAGTGCCAAGGATTTAGCGCGCGTGAACGTGGCGTTTTTTCAGGTAAATGTTGCTATCAGTTTCGGCTTCTGTCTACTTGTTGCAATCGATAGCTGGTGGGGATAGTCACATGCAATGCAAATCACGTGCAAACGGATTTATCGGTGTGCGGTCGCACTATCATCGCGATAGTTGAATTCATCGAATCGCAAACGGATTAACCGATGGAAATCGTGTACACTTTGGAGCTGGCTTTGACGTCCGCTGAGTTTATCGATGTGCTGGAGCGAAGCACATTGGCGGAGCGGCGGCCGGTGGATCAGCCGGAGACAATCGCGGGGATGCTCAAGGCCGCTCAAGTGATCTATACGGCGCGCTGCAACGGGTTGCTGGTGGGCGTTTCGAGAGCCATCACGGATTTCGCTTACTGCACCTATCTATCGGACTTGGCTGTGGACACTGGGTTCCAAAAACGGGGGATTGGGCGTGAGCTGATTCGGCTAACTCATTTAGAAGCTGGCTTGAATACGATGCTTATTCTTTTGTCTGCCCCGAAAGCCGCCACCTACTATCCGCACATCGGCTTGACCAAGCACGATTCTTGTTGGATCTTACCGCGCCGTTGAATTTAGCAAATCTTCACAAGACCTTAACAATCACCCGGGGCGGAGTTTAGGGTGGGTGCATTGCGGGCAGCGCTGCATCATGCCACATTTGGCAATCACCGCAGAGGGCTGAGAAATTAAGGGCTTTTTGAGACGCCGGCGACTGTTGCTAAACCGCCTGGGCATCGCCCCGCATTAAAAACTCTTGGCGAAGGACCAACGCGGCCCGACGCGCACGCGGGTAAACGAGCGGAGCAAATATCCGATGGCTCCCCAGGCGACGTGTCCGGCTTCCCGCAACGCAGTCTAGACGGCTGGTTGAAATTCGGAATGATGAGATACTATGGGCGAATTACGGGACACGCTTTTTTGGGGGCTTTCGCGGACAGTTCGACCTAGATTCTTTTGTAGGAAATCTGTGTGAAGGTAGATGCCTATGCCGGAGTTCGCCGCCGCAAACAGACGCCTTGGACAGTAAAGTTCGGGGATGCGTTTGCTTCAAAAGTGATCGCTGTGGGTGGCATTGGGACCATCGCTGCGATCATGTTGGTTGTGCTTGTCTTGTTGGGAACCGCTTGGCCGCTTTTCCAACCGCCGAACCGCCCGCAGTGGCGAAGTTTCGATGGGCCATCATTCAGACATGTTGGACTTGACGATCATGAACTGATCTTATGGGGCGTCGACGCATTGGGCAAGCTGTCCGTACTTTCAACTCATGCGGGTGAACTGCTAAGTGAGTTCCCGAGCCCCGAGACAAGTGAACGCAAGGTCACGGCGTCGCACCTTTCCATCGACCGTACGAGCCTAGTGTTAGGCTTTAGTGATGGAAGCTATCAAGTCGCTGAGATCGCTTTCAAAAACGATTTGTTGAATTCGGCGGATCTGCCACCCGAATTGAAAGTTTCTGAAGCGGATCCGGTGGTACTTCATGAGGGGCACGTCTATCAATGGTTTGATTCTACCAGTGTTCGACGGACACACATCGTTGTACCTGAATGGTCTACGCCGAAGAGTTTAGGTAGCGCTGCGGTGACGCTCATCGATTACGTCGGGCCAACCTCGTCATCAGCTCAACAATCGAAATCGCATGTCATCGCAATCATCGGCGACGAGCTAGCGTTTGGGACTATCACGCGCAAGAAAGCTCCGATCGGCAAGAAATTCACCGAATCGCTCGCGGTCGCTCGTTGTAGTTTGAACAGTCGCAGCGCGCAGGGCGGCCCCAAGTCGCTAACGTTGTTGAATGGCGAAGAACAGGCGGTCGTAGCCTGGCCCAACGGCACATTGGATCGATTTGCATTGGTGGGCGAGAACCCACAGTTGGTCGAATCCGCGAGCGGCTTGGTTGGTGGCGGCGAATTGACTGCTGCTGCTCCATTGCTCGCGCGGCAGACTTTACTGTGTGGCGATAGCTCGGGGCGTGTTATCGGTTGGAATATTCTTCGAGAAGTTGAGTCCCCTGAGCAAGCAAAGCGAGATTTGCCTTCTGCCGATGGCTTTCACTTAGTGCCCGCGCACGAGCTTCAGATTTCTCATGCGCCCATTCATTCGATCACGAGCAGTCAGAAAAACCATATGGCTGCCCTTGTCGACTCCGCTGGCAATACATACCTCGCATTCGTCACTACGGACGACCTGCTGCTTAGCACCAAGAGCCCCTTGGCTGAAACAACCCTGTTTACCTCCTTCGATCCAGGCGACGACGCGTTGGTCGCTATCGCTGCAGGCAAATGGGCCATCACCCCTCTGAAGATTCCACATCCGGAAGCTTCACTGGCAACCTATTTTGGTTCGGTCTGGTACGAGGGATATTCGGAACCGCAATATATTTGGCAATCGTCGGCGGGTACTGAAAAAGCCGAGTCGAAGCTGAGTTTAATGCCATTGGTCTTCGGAACTCTCAAGGCAACTTTGTATGCCATGTTGGTCAGTGTTCCGCTCGCGTTGATGGCAGCAATCTATACCAGCGAATTCCTGACGTCCGCCGCTCGAGCGCGGGTCAAACCGATTGTTGAGCTGATGGCGAGCTTGCCTAGCGTGGTACTTGGATTCGTGGCAGCGCTAGTAATTGCACCGCTGTTGCAAAGCCATTTAATGGCTGTGCTGGTAGCCATCATCGTGGTTCCGTTCAGCTTTGTGGTTGCGGGGCACCTCTGGAACCTTCTGCCGCTCGATAAGATCGTACGCTGGGAACGTTGGCGTTTGATTGCTTTGATGGCGTGCCTGCCGATCAGTGTTTTGTGTACAACATGGCTTGCACCCGTGATCGAACAGCTTCTCTTCGATGGCGATTTAGTTGGATGGATGAATAGCGGGTCAGGGAGTGCCTTGGGCGGTTGGATGCTGGTGCTGACGCCACTTCACGGTTGCCTAGTTGCGTTTCTGTTGTTGGGTCCCTGTGCCGAATGGACACGAACGATCGCGGTTCGTCGCACGCCGCGAGGCTTTGCATTTTTTGGTTTGGTGCGTTTATTGATCGTGAGTATTTCGGTGCTCATTCTGGCTTGGTTGATTGCTCACTTATTTCAGATGCTGGGCCTCGACGCGCGTGGGACTGTGTTTGGCAACTACCAGGATCGTAATGCCCTGCTAGTCGGTATCGCGCTCGGTTTCTGTGTGATTCCGATTATTTACACCCTCTCGGACGATGCGCTTCAGGCGGTACCTAAACAGTTGCGCAGCGCGTCACTCGGCTGCGGTGCAACGCCTTGGCAGACTACGATGCGCGTAGTCGTGCCTAGCGCGATGAGCGGCTTGTTCAGTGCAGTCATGATCGGTTTGGGTCGGGCCGTCGGCGAGACGATGGTGGTACTGATGGCAGCAGGCAATACTCCGGTGATGGATTGGAATCCATTTAACGGCTTTCGGACTTTGAGCGCCACGCTGGCTACCGAGTTGCCCGAGGCCGCAAAAGGCAGCACTCATTTTCGCACGCTATTTTTGGCCGCATTGTTGCTGTTCGTGTTAACGTTGATCGCCAATACCATCGCCGAGGTGGTTCGCATACGTTTCCGAAAGCGAGCGAGCCAATTATGAGCACGGCAACGAACCCCGCGACAGAAAAGCATCAAAGCCAGCCAAACAAACAGCCGCGCCGTTCACTGCAGAGTGGTTTTTCGTTGCTCGCGCGCGCCGAACCCCAGATATGGTTCACTGGCGGCATGCTAGCGGTCTGTTTAGCGATGGTTGTCAGTCTGTTGACGCTGATCTTGGCTTCGGGTTTGCCAACGTTTTGGCCACAACCGATCGATTGGCTGGCGCTCCGCGACGGGTCACTGGCTGTGGGCGAAGCGAAGTCTACAGCCATTGTGTCCGCAACCGCAGGATCATCAGCAGATTCAAGCGGCACGAGTTACTACTACCGAACTGAGAATTTCGATATCACCAACTCACACTATCGTTGGTTCAAGCCCGCTGAACTACTGCCAAGCGGAATAATTAGAGTGCCCGCGACGGCATTGATTGAACGCTTTGAGTGGGGACATTTGTACGGCATTCCTCTGCGAATTCACGAGCCAGTTTTGGTCAGTGAAGAGGATCGTGCGCAGCTTGAGTCAATCGCGGCCAGTGACGAGGTACTCAGATGGCTTTCCCAGTTAGCGACTTCAGCGACTGACAGTGAGACCGCAGCAGCCGCGCTCTCTCAGGCGGCTCAGTTCACTCAACAGTTACTGGAGAGAACGAAAAGCCAAGCAATTCACCGAAGTATTAAGGCGGCGGATACGGAACGCGTGCAATATCGATTGGTCGGTGAGGACGTTTGGCATCCCAAAGCAGAATTAGAAGCGAGCGCTAACATTGAAGCTGCGCGGGCGATGGTCGTGGATGCGGACGAAGTAAGGGCGCGCATCGCTGCGGTGATTCCAGTGGTGACTGCTCAACGTAAACGCATCGAGCGACTGAAGCATGAGTTGAGCCGCTTGGATGTCCGGATATCTAGGTTGCGAATTGCTGTGCGGCAAGCCGAATTGGATACCGCGAGCATTTTGCCAGTCCAGTTAGACGGCGCTCACTTTCAACTTGAACAGCTAGTGAAAATAAGTCAAATTCCGGCTGCTAGAGTGCGCTTGATGGACTTGGCTAAGGATGCTGAACAAGCAGTGGGCTTGAAACAACTGTTTCTTGATTGCGAAGAAAAGCTTTTGCCAGCAGAGACCGCGGCGCTCCAGCAGCAGTTAACGGAATGGCGCAAACCACTTGAAGTCTCCCCGCAGGCCTTGCGTGACTCTGTGGCAGATTATGAAGCCGGCTACAGCGACGTCGTTGTGCAGAAGCAACCCATACAACAACAAATCGCCAGGCTACAAGCAGAATTGGATCAAGGCGAGGTGATTGTCTGCGTCCCGAACGGAGCGCGTCGGATTGACGCAATCAGCGAAGCTGAACTAGAACAAACCGCAAGCGGTAAAATTGCCGGTGCAGTCGTCGATCGCTTGAGAGCGATGGATATCGTTGTAGCCGAAGATTCCGCCAAGGTGCTCTTTGCCAGCGACGCATTATCGCTTGTCTCCATCGACGATAGTCGCACTGCAAACCATGTTTTGTCAGCCTCGGGTTCGCTCAATCTGCTGGCGGAACATCCCGTCGCTTTCAAGGAACTAGTTCGCGTGTTGCCGGTCAATGAGTTGACAGTCAGCCGCAAAATTGCGGTGTACTTCAGTCGCTGGGCGGAATTCCTGTTCGAAGACCCTCGCGAAGCAAATACTCTGGGTGGTGTTTTTCCAGCGATCTGGGGTACGATTGTGATGACTTTGATCATGACTATCGCCGTCGTACCATTCGGAGTAATGGCCGCGTTGTATTTGAGAGAGTATACCAGCGGTGGGCCGCTCGTCTCCATCATTCGCATTTCGATCAACAATTTAGCGGGGGTGCCATCGATCGTGTATGGCGTGTTTGGATTTTCATTCTTCTGCATGACCATTGGCTCATTTATCGACGGCGGGCCAAAAGGGGCCGACATCGGCGTGTGGCCATCGGGCACTTGGTACTTAGTGTTATGGTCAACCGTCGCCGTCGGTACCCTCGCGTTTTTATTCAGTTTCTCCAGCAGCGGGACACTTTCGCAGACGATGTTGCAACGCGGTCTTGCACGAGCAGCGCTGTTACTTTGGCTTGTGTGTTTAATTGCCGCGATCGCCTTGATTTCGAAAAGTCCCTTCTTTGATGGTTTCTATGCCGCCCAGTTGCCGAACCCCACCTTCGGTAAAGGTGGACTGCTGTGGGCTTCGCTGACATTGGCATTACTGACGCTGCCAGTCGTAATCGTCGCCACGGAAGAAGCGCTTGCAGCTGTTCCCAATTCCCTTCGCGAAGGCTCTTTGGCTTGCGGAGCGAGCAAATGGCAAACTATTCTACGGATCGTATTGCCCCACGCGCGGCCTGGGATTTTAACGGGTACGATTCTCGCAATGGCGCGCGGCGCGGGCGAAGTGGCACCGCTGATGCTGGTCGGGGCGCTGCCGAATGCTCCGGAGTTGCCAATGGATAGCGAATTTCCGTTTTTTCACGGTTCGCGAAACTTCATGCATCTCGGTTATCAGATTTATTCGCTTGGTTTCCAAAGCCAGAACAGCGAAGCTGCCAAACCCATGGTTTTTACGTGCACATTGCTGCTGATCCTGATCGTCGCGGCGCTCAATATCGTAGCCATATACTTGCGAACTCGCTTGCGGCGACGATTTCTGGGCAACCAATTCTAGAGACAATCTGCTTCCGATATGAACACAACTTTGCAAGGTATTCCGGTGATGAAGCCCATCGGCAACGAAAAGACGAAAAGCCGCTTGGATTTGATTGCTGAGGGCGAGAAAGTCGACGCAGTCATCCATGAAGAGCTGTTGGGATGCGAACCAGCGGTGGAAATTCAGCACTTCAATTTGTGGTATGGCAAAAAACAAGCTTTGCATGAAGTCAGCATTTCGATCCCTCGCGGCAAGGTGACCGCGTTAATTGGTCCCAGCGGCTGCGGCAAATCGACTTTGCTTCGCAGTGTAAATCGCATGAACGACTTGATCGACGGACTATCGATTCGCGGCGACATACTGCTGAGCGGCGATTCCATTTTCGCTCCAGGTGTGGATGTGATCGAGCTGAGAAAGCGAATGGGGATGGTATTTCAAAAGCCGAATCCCTTTCCGATGAGTATTTTTGAGAATGTCGTTTATCCCCTGCGGATTGATGGTCAACGCGATCGGAAAACTCTGAATGCGGTGTGCGAGCAGAGTTTACGCGGTGCGGCGTTATGGAATGAGGTGCGCGAACGATTGAACGAAAGCGGACTGGGATTGTCCGGTGGCCAGCAACAGCGTCTGTGCATTGCAAGAGCGATTGCCAGCGACCCCGAAGTCCTTTTGCTGGACGAACCTTGCTCGGCACTGGATCCGCTGGCCACAGGAAAAATCGAAGACTTGATTAACGATTTGCGCGGCCGTTACACCATTTTGATTGTGACGCACAACATGCAGCAGGCGGCCCGGGTCAGTGACTACACCGCGTTCATGTATCTCGGTCGTTTGATTGAGTTTGGAGTCACATCTCAGATGTTTCAAAAGCCATACCTGAAAGAAACCGAAGATTACGTTACCGGTCGTTTCGGTTAGTTCCCGAATCGAGGGATCGCTACAGCCGCTACTTCTGTCAGAGCCGCCTCGGAGCTTGAACCATCTTGTGGAACTGGTCAACTCTAGCCTATCGGCACACTCCTCTCCTTCCGAAGATACACCGCAGACGGTATTGACTAGCCCAAGGATGAGCAAAGAGCGCCACCATGCAACAACGCAGCACGATCAGCTTTACTTCCACTCGAACTCAGGTCGTAGCCACTGAATCGAGCGTTGCAAGTAGCAAGTTACCCGGCAACAAAGTGCCTAGCATGTGGCGCCTGGTGGTTTTGCAAAACGGTATGCCATCCGCAGCCAATAACTCGGAGCTGGCCCTGCGTCTGAGGCTGGATGGTGCACATGGCCTGGCACCGAGCCTGGGTGAACTGAACTGGTCGTCACTGATTGGATTGCCGACCGCAGTGGACCTTCCGGCGTGTTCGCAGATCGATTGCTGCGCTGGCACCGCTCCCCCAGCCGTGCCATTTGTGCGCATCCAACGCGAGCAGAGTGCCGAAGTTCAAGGGCTTGGCGATCGATACCGCGCGATGTTGGCCGAAGCGGCGCATGATATCCGCGCGCCGCTCGGCGTGGCTCGACAAATCCTCAATCGTATCGCATCCCGCATTCGCCAAGACGGCGCACTAAGCAATCAAGATCGGCGATTGCTCGCGTCCGCCAATGAACGGTTGGAACAAGCCGCAACTTGGGTCGATGGCATCCTGCTCCCCAAGCGATTGCAGCAAGTCGCCAGGGGCACGATTCGTCAACGGTTCTACCCGCATCAATTAAGAGGAATTGTCGAGCCGATTGTGAACGATATGGCCTGTCAGCGGGATGTGGTACTGGATTGGGTCGGTTGGGATAGATCGCTGCCGCGATTGTATTTGGATCCCAATCAACTCGGTCGGGTACTATTGAATTTGATCAGTAATGCGATCTCGGCCAGTCCTCGTTACAGCCGTTTGAGCCTGCGAATAGCTTGGCAAACCAATGTTACGCAGCGTTTGGTGATTGCAGTCGAAGATGAGGGCCCTGGTTTATCGGCTTCCTTATTGCGCTTCGTCAACTCAGCGCAACCGGCACCGACTCCGGCGGATGCTGGGATTGGTCTAGTGACGGTGAAGTCTTTGATGAACGCCATCGGTGGAGCGATCTCAGCCCAAGTCGGCCCACTCGGCGGTACGCTTTTTCGCATCACAGTGCCCGTCGACAACCGACTTTCGCTGGTTCGCGGCTGGTTGCTCCATCAATCGCAAAGGGCCGATCGAGGCACGAAAAACGCCCTGGATGACGTTCAACTGCATATGCTCCGCAGCACAGGGCTGAATGTAGCCGCTGTCGATCGATGGTTGCAACAAGCTGCTGCGCCGGAAGATCTTGTCTACCGTGTTAGCGCAGATCGTTGGCTCTGGCTGTCCGTTGGCTCCAAGGCATCCCTGCTTGGTTCTGCCAAGGGAAATGGAGCCAATGCCGCCGTCAAAAACTATGCCGCTCAGGCGCAAGCTGAAAACGGGCAGCTCAATTGTCAATTGGCCGCCGAATGGCAAAACGTTGAACTTCAGTCGCTGCACAGCGCATCTGATCAACGCAATCTCTTGCCGCAGTTAGCCGCAGACATTGCCGACAAATTCGCGAGTCTCACTGGCAACCACGTCCCACCGATCAACGAACTAAAAGAAGATCACTTTCCGCATGCAACCAAACCGCTTGAACGGAATTACAGTATGTTACGCGTGGACGAAGTAGCCAATCAAGTGCCGAAAGCCAAATTGCGTTCTGCCCCATCCGATCGATTGAACCTAATGACGGCTGACCCAGCCATTTTCGCCGAACTCGCGCACGACTGGCGCGAGCAACATAGTCAAATCTAACTCAGCTTCCAGCCGGCGCGGGGAACACGCGAAATATATTTATCGGCAGCTGGGCAATTCCTCGCGCGTAGATTCACTGCATCCCAGTCGATCTTTTGTTCGCTGCGAAATGCCACGTTGCCCAAATGATTGGCGATCGTCAGCAGACCAGCGTAGCTAAACGGGCTGCCGGTAGGTGTGCCCGAACGAATCGCTTCCAGCCACTCTTCATGCTGGCCGGGTGAGTCGGCGATGGTTTTTTCAGGCCGCTGAAAATTGCTAAAGCGTTCTTCTGGCAACAGTATATGCTTGCCGTAATCGGACAGCACCATACCCTTGTCACCGATAAACAAGGTCCCAGTGTCCCACTGCGGGATTCCTTTGTCATGCCAGATTTGAGGCTTGTGCGTGCCCTGATACCAATACACTTTGCAAGCCGGCATGTCTCCCCGCGCCGTATACTCATAAATCGCCGTCATCGATGCGGGCGCGATTTCGGGATGCGGTTTATCACCGATTGCCTCAATTGTCTTGGGCGAATCGAGCTTCAGTGCCCAGAACGGCAAATCGTTCATGTGACTGCCGAGGTCCGACATCGTGCCGCTTCCGAAATCCCACCAGCGATACCACTTCGGGCCCGGAAAATAGACGTCATGATAAGGTCGCATGGGTGCCGGACCGATCCATAAATCCCAATCTAAGAACGGTGGCGGCGTTTTCTCTTCAACCGGTCGATCCGTGACGTACACAATGTCCTTGTTCGCATCGGAGTCTTCTTTGCTTTGCAGCCCCCAGGCGCGCGACGTCCACACGTGAGCTTCAGTGACGTTGCCGATCGATTTCGACTGAATCAACTCCACGACTCGACGGTAATTGGAACCCGCATGAATCTGTGTTCCCATCTGAGTGGCTACACCAGCCTCTTTCGCCGCTTGCATGATCCGCTGCGATTCAGCAATGTTGTGTGTGAGCGGTTTTTCGCAATAGACAGGCTTCTTCTGCAACAGTGCCGGAAGCGTTGCGAACGCGTGCGTGTGCTCCGCGGTACTAACCACAACCCCATCGACATCTTTGAGGTCCTCTAACTGCCTACGGAAGTCGACGAACCGTTTCGCTTGAGGATGCAGTGCCGCCACACGATCCAAGTTCTCTCCGTTGACGTCGCAAATGCTCACTACGTTCACGGACCCCGTACCCGCACACGTATCCAAATTACTGCGGCCCCTGCCGCCAACGCCAACGAACGCGAGATTTAGCTTGTCGTTCGCCGAATACGCCTTCGCAGGCGTTGCGAATGCACCTGTCACCGTACACGCAGCCGCCAATTGCAAAACCTGTCGGCGCGAAAAATCATGTGCAACAGTCATAGAGTCCTCGGGTGGGATAAGTGGCGTGGCGCGGATTAGATCCCATTGTAACCAAGAATGAAGTTGCCACGCGAGTCTACACAGCAACTGGCTATGTCACGCGAGTTTTCCAAGCTAGTCCAGCGGCGAGCAAAACCACGAGTCCAGCCAGCATGACCCACTGCCAAAGGCGGAGTTTGTACTGCGAATTGAACTCGAGTTGAAGCTCAAGCGGAGTATTCTCAGCGACCTGCACGCTACGGCGAAAGCTGTAGATGTTTCCTTCCTCGGGTAGGCTGATAATGATCGCTTGCGGAGCCGGCTCGGTAGTCCGCTGATGCTGGACCAAGCGACCCGCAATCTGCTGGAGATTAGCGTTGTCCTCTTTGCTGTTGCCGGCTAACAGTTGGCTCAACTCTTGTGGGCGATAGTTGAGCTGCTCCTGCTGAAGAATGGGATTGATGGCTGCTGCCTGCCGCAGTTGTTCGTTGTCGGCAATTGCAGCGCCGCCGCGATTAATGTCCAAAAACAAGCGTTGACGTCGCGTGTTCAGTCCAACGATGGCTTGCTGAGTTTGTAGATTTTCCAACTGGACCCGAGCGTCTTCATTCGAAGCGGCGTCGAGTGCGTAGCGATTAGCCACATTATTGAACGCCCACTGGGCCTTCGATTGCTCACCCGTTTGCAGCAATTGATTGGCTTGCTCCAGCAACTTCGCTGCCTGCTGCGCTTGATCTTGTCGCTTCCCTTGGAGGCTCGAGAGATACGACTGGCGATCATAGTTAGCTCGACTGTCGTGTCCTACGAGTTCCAGGTTGCCATCGCTATCGATCAGTTGAAAACCGCTGGGTGCAATTACATTCCACTGTATGTTTTCCAATGGAACATTAAGCTGTGGACTAACAAGACTCAGCTTTTGTAAACTGTCACCCGTCAGCGAGTAGACAAATCGAACTTGAGCCGAATGATCGTCGATACCAGGCAGGATGTAAAATTGCCAGGCGTTGTTGCTGTCCTTCTGCCGAATTGAATGAACGCTTTCGCCATTTACGAAGATACTAAACAATTCGCCACCCGCCGGCAGCTGGACGCTCAAACTGCTACGCTGAATTACTTCCATGTTGACGTCGACCGCAGTCAGCTGGTCACCGGTAGGGGAGAGAATCGTGGTCAACGTACCTGAAGCGACACGCAATTTAAGGGCATCAGCCAACGAGTGTCGAATCACTCGCAAATTCAGCGGCGTTGTGGGCGCCATGGCTCTCAGCGACAAGGCTGGTGCGTTGCGATTGCCCGCTTCGCGTAAAGACTGCGGGATCGAGCTCCAGTCAGTGCGTTGCCAACCTTGGGTTAGCGTCCCAGGTTCAATCTCCAAACGACCACCGGCGCGAACTGCAAAGTAGTAACCTACTTGCCGCGTGTCAGGGAAATCGACTTGACGAAGCGACTCGCTATCGCCTGCGCGTTCACCGCGACGCTCGTACTCAATTTGAAATTGCACAGGCCCAATGACTCGGCGTTTGAATCGCAACTCCCAAAGGCTTTCGTCCTGCGGAGAGCGTACAAAGTCGCTGACCGTTTCACCGTTGGCGCGAACCGTCTTGAGCTCGTCGGCGCCCATAGTTGGCAACTTCACCCACAAGGTGCGAATCGCCGCGTTCTGAACTGCAAAGTCGGCCAGCAACGTGGATCGAGTCTGCCCCTCGCGCAAGGTAACATCGTGCAATACTTGACCGGTAACCCATGGCGAAAGTTTCTCGATGCCGAGTTGTAAACTCCAATCGTTCTGTAGCAAGCGGAAGGCCAGCGCGCCCTGTCCTTTGGCTCCCAACGAACGCGGGTCCGCCTCGGAGACATTTTGACGAGTCACCGTTCGTAGTCGAATTCCCGTGATCGGCTGCACGACTAACTCGCCGGACTGACGCGCGGATTCGTTCAGTTCGAACCGTGGTATGGCCCATTCGGTAGCCTCCGTCGGTGCGGCTCCCGACAGAGTCAATGAGAACTTCTGCGCGCCCATCGTCTTGCCTTTCAAGTGCAATACGATCTGACGCTGACCATTTTCTGTTGTTAATTCCGACCAGTGATGCAACGATTCACCCGTCAGCGATTCCACCTCTAAACCGGCTGGCAAGGGGAAGCTCAACTGGAACAGCCCCGTGCGCGTAATCTCCGTCACAAAGTTGATGCCCAGCACCACCCGTTCATCACCAAACGAAACTACCTGCTTGCTGCCCACACGCACTTCGGCGGCGACGGGCGAGACTTGAACGGACAAGCTACCGGCCTGAGCACCATAACGATAGACGCGATGTAAAGTGGTTTGTGGGTTGGTCACCATGCTAGCATCGAAGTCGCTTAAATTGACCAGCGAAAGCGATTCGGCTTGCACATTCTCGGGTTGCGCTTCTGAGCCGAAGGCAAGCGCGATCAATCCAACCTCTCCACCGGCTTTCTCGACTCGCAATGGCGATAACTGCACAACGGTTGGCAGCGCGTCGAGACTGCGTTGTGTTTCCACATTGATGATAAACTCTGGTGGCGTCGCGGGATCGATCTGTAGTTGTAAACGGCCCTGGTCGGCGTCAAACTGCCACGAACTCACAGGACCATCGACGGAACTAACGGTTTGTCCTGAGGGAATGGCAATGCTCAGCTGCTGCACTCGACCTTGTGCCGTGCGAATCTTTAAACGGTGCTTGCCATCGATGACACCTGGGCCAGGCGTGTACAACCCAGAGCCCTCAACAAAGTACTGCGTCTCCTCGGTTGTCAGGTCGCGGGACTGCGGTCGCAGAATGACATTGGCTGGGCCAGGGCCAAGCAATATTTTCACGCGAGCCGCTTGCGCAGCCGATGGTTGCTCAGTTGCTACCGCTTCAATTCTGGCCGCCGAGTCGCAGACCACTTCCCAATTCGGCTCGTCATAGCTGAGGTCGACTTGCTGAAGCGCCGCGCTGCCTGTTAGCACTGGGATACCAACTGCTGATTGGATCGCTTCCAATTGAAATTGAAAAGTGGCTGTGTACTTCTTGAGCGGCTGGGTTTCATCAGTTGGCTTGTCCTCAGCGGGCGCTATTGGGGGACTCTTGGTTTCGCCTCTGCCTGCTTCATCGCTTTCTGTCGCGGGGATAGTTACGACGTAAGTCACACCTTGATTTGGCAGTTCCAGTTTACTCAGCCGCAGGCCTGACCCATTGAACTGCGTCAGGACAGCTGGGGCGCGAAGCAGTACGAAGCGATCACCAGGATGCCCTGAGAAAATGATTTCGGCGGAAGCCGTAAGCCGTTTTTCGCGACTGGAGACCGTCCACTGTTGAATCAGCGAACTAGCCGATTGAAAGTTGTCGAATTCTGCTGGGTTAACTTGACTTGCAGGCGTATCGGCTGCCGCCAGCCAACGGCTGGGCGAACATAGGGCGACAGAGCCTACTAAGAAAACGAGTATTGACGTGGTAACAACCGAGCCCTCATTGCCTCCCGCTGCTGGTTGATCGACCGGAATCGTCGCTCCACTTGCTACGTCGATATCGGTGCTCTTTGGCCATTGCATGGCCGCGGGTATTAATTGGTACGCCAAGATCGCAATCGCAAGCAAGCCAAAGAACCATGGTGCTCCGTTGGTTTGCAACAATAGCCCCGTCGCGATCAGCCCGAACGCGGAGCCACGCAGCAGCCAGCCGCCGCGGGATGTCTGAATCTGCCATGCGATCAAAAACACTGCTAAACCAATCAGTGCCAGCGCGAAACCAGGCCATGAAATATAGGCTCGCCACGCAGGTAGGTTCGCGACTTCCAAGCCCACGCTCTCACCCGAAGCCAACACAGGGAGGCTAAGCGAAAGTTGTACAGGCGGTGCCACATGTTTTAACGCGTCCAAGCCAGCTCCACCGGCTACGATGATGGCAATCGTCAGGGCGCATAGTCGGATCGGAATCGAACTGACTCCGGCATGGATCGAAGCCAGTATTACTAATGCGACCAGTGGAATAAGCCCGCGCCCCGCTAACCAGTCAAAGCCGTTGGGCCACACCACTGGCATTGTGGGCTCAACTGACCCGCCTCGGGGAATGAGCACATGATTTTGGTCGGCGTGTACGTTCCATTGCGTCTTTAATACGGGTGCGAAAACCGTAGGCAACTTCAGTGATGCACGCCCTTTATCCAGAGCGGGCTTGCCGAGTCGCAAGCTGACTTCGATTGGCGTATTGGGATCAGCCCCGCCAGGCAGAGGAATCAGTGTTTCATCTCCCGCTTGTCGCGCTGTCACGGGGCGACCATTGACCGAAACTGCCCACAGCCGAACAGGATCGCCAGGCAATTGCAGTTTCAAAGTGCGTTGCCCACGCGACTTGACATAGTACAACAGATCGGTCACCAACTCGCCATCCTGCGAAACTCGACTATTGGCCTCGGAGAATTCCACGACTTGTGCCGCGGTTGTACCTGGGTCAAACCAATTGACCTTAAGTTTCAGATCAAACGGTCGCTGAGTGTATTGCCAAGTTCCTAGTGCCGGGGCAGTGCTGAGCAAGCGAAATTCGGCTGGTAACTCTAACGGATCCAACACCAATAACTGACTAGAAACCAGCAGTGATTCCATTTCGACTTGCACAGGACTGACCACCTCGACATAGCCGCGATCACCCTGTACGCCCAGTGGCGTGACTAGCCCAGCTTGGAAAGAGCCATCGGCGACATTCGGCTTCTCTTCAAAAGTAACCAGTAACGTGTAGGCTCCCAGGATCGGTTGCTGGAGCGAGACAATCAACGTATCACCCTCGCGCCGCCAAGTGCGAATCTCTTGTCCATCCACGGTGACGTTGCTGAGTGTGGCGGGCACCGTCAGCTGCCACTCGGCAACCGGAGCACCCGTGACCGAGTAATTGATCAAGGCACTGCCATACACTGTCCCTTGGCTCAGTGAATATTGGTGGAATACATCTGACTGAATGCTGCGTTCTAGCTGTTCAATCTGCATCGTAGCTTTCCAACCGGGCTCGCGAATTCGAAACGCTTGTTGAAGATTGGCCACCGGTCGCGGAAAGTAAGACAACGGCTTCTCGACTAGCAGATCGATCGTGCCCACGGTCGCCCGGAATCCTGGGGCCGCTACGATGCCGATGTCGCCGCGAACGGCCTTGGCTTCAGGAAACAGAATGTGCGGCAAGCTCCATGCGCCTGTCGCAGCCACCTCGTTCTTCTCCAATCGTAGCCCGACGAGTTGCCGTCCCTGAACATCTTGGTTAAAGAGTATCTTTAAGTTGCGTTGACCTTCCGCAGCCTCGGAGGATGCCATATAGTCCGACACACTCGATCCAGTAACGGAGACAATCGAGTAATCCTCCGGCAGACTGAAATTCCACTCGCGAATCGCCGCTTCGCGAATATCCAGCTCGATGTCAGCCAGGATCACACGATCGGATTCGGACAGTTGATAAACCACAAGCTGCGTGACGCTGACTTCGGGTTGCACGCGGTCCGCCACGATGGTGAAACCATAGTCGGCCGAAGGAAAGCGATATACAAACAATTGTCGCGATTGAACCGGTTCCCCTGGGAATTGCTCGGGAGCCAATTGCGTCAAGCCACGCAGGCCGGTGGGTTCAACGCTGACCGAACCAGAATTGGTTATTCGCAGATGTCCTGAGTTCCGAATCGCCCCCAGCGGTTGAAGGCTGAGTCCTTCGACGCGAACGGGAAACGTACCTAGGGGTGTTTGACTGCGTACGATCACTTGACCGTTGGCAGTCAGGGGTTGATTGAGAGTGATCTCAAGCTGCCGCTGGTTACCTTCTCCAACAACTTTCCAAGCGACGATTTTGTCGCCTTCGACATTCAAAATCTCGCCAGGACCGACGAGGCGGATGGTCAACGATTTCAATTGCCCTTGCAACAACTGATAGGCGATACGATGATCCTGTCGCAGCAGGCCAGGACCGACGCTGGTTTCGATCGTAGCACTGGTGGTAAAAAATGACTTTCCTTCGCCCGTGTTGCGCGCACTCTGCCAACGCAAGATGACATGTCCCGTAGCTGGCAAAAATCCTCGCCATTCTTTTTCCACCAGCAATGGGACAATCGCTTGCTGATCGCGAGAGAACTCGATTTCAGTGCCTAAGCTGCGTAAGCTAATCGGTACTACGGCGCTAGCGGCGACAGTGAAGTCCAAGCCTTGCCAATTGGCCGGATCGGTTTTTAACGCTGCTACAAACTGTAGCGAGAAAGGGAAACTGCCAGTCTTGAGAAAGACCAGTTCATAAACAGGGCCCGCATCCGAGTTCGTTAGCTCCAAGCGATAGTCTGAGCTCTCTGGTAATTGACTCATTGCCACGTTTCCCGACAGGGCGCGCAAGTGAGTGCCAGCCACGCTAATATTCGCCGTACCTTGAAGCACAAAGCTGACCGACTTGCCACTTGGGTGAAGTTCACCCACGAGTGTGGTGTCGAGCAGTTGGGCGGCTGGCGGCAGCGCGCTGCTACGATCAAGCCGCAGCGCTAATCGACCTCCCGTTGCCGTTTGCAGTCGATCGATTTGCTTGCCAGAAACAAGCGGCGCAAAGCCATCAGCGGCCACAATCTTTCCAGCTACTCCGCCTACGTACTGAATCTGGATCTGTGAATCGAATCCAAGTGCCTTACCGGGCATCAAGTGCGCGAGTTCGATTTTCGCAGGCAGTTCGGAATGTTCACTGCGAATGCGGATCGTAGCTGTCGTATCCGTAGCCTTTTCCACCGCAGATTTTGCACCAGCAGCCGGCTTGAGTTGTAGATCGAGGTATCGCTGTGAATTCTCCGTACGAACTGCCCATGCAGCGACGGACTCACCCTGGACTTCCATTACTTCACCGCTGCCACTTAGACCTAGGCTGACAGTCTCTACCTGGTGACTATCGCCTTGGACAATACGGAGTTGCAGCTGGATAGTCTGCTCAATCTCTTTGAGGCCGACACGCACGTCAGCCCGAGCACTGGCCGCATAGAGAAACGCCAGCGGCTTCGTCCGTCCAGGGCTGAGGATGATCGTATGTGCCTCTTCGGTATCTACAGAGGCTGTGTCTGACGTTTGTCCAAAGCAATTCAAACACAAACATGCCGAGAGCCAAACGATTAAAATTTTTCTAAATGCAGTCATGATGGAATCGCAATTCTGAGGTTAAAAATTTCGAAGCCTAGGCATCCTGCCTTCTTACTACCGCATTCAGTTTCCCTTCTCCCTCGGAGCTCCGTGGAGAAGGGCTTACTGCCTGACTGGCTCCCTTCTCCCTCGGTACTCCGGGGGAGAAGGGTTGGGGATGAGGGGGCGCCGGATCCCTCACCCCCGAGCCCTCTCCGCTGATTTACAGGGGAGAGGGGAGAAATGATTGGAGGGGCTAATGCTCAATCGCTTTCGCTTGATCAATCATCGTGCGCAACTGATGAACTCTCGGTTGACTGGCGCATTGTTCTGATAGATTGGAAAGCAGCTTTTTCAGTTGTTCCAAGTCGACACTATCACCTAACGGACCACCGCTCAGTTTGGCAGCGAACAATGCGGCACTGCCAGCGAGTTGCATCGACGGTTCGGCTTGTTCCAATCTGGGAGCGTTCGATTCATACGGAATAGGCCAACGTCGTTCAATCATCTGACCGGTCGATAGGTCGCGGAAGCGCACGGAAACGCTGCCAACATCGCCACTACCATTGGGTTTGATTTCGAACTGGTACACGGCCACGCCCGTTTCGGCAGCAGCCATCTCGGCTGCATCGACTTGATCGTTGCGGAAGTCCTCTTTATTGAGTCGATGTTTTTCGAACCCGAGCAGCTTATAGCGTCCGACTCGTTGCGGATTGAACTCGACCTGTACCTTGACGTTCTGAGCAGAGGGACGCAGCGCTCCGGCGATTTGCGAGGCAAAAGCCTCACCGACTGATTCAGCCGAGTCGAGCAGATAGTATCGCCCGTCACCTTGACGCGTTAATGCTTCCAGCACTTCATCGTTCAGATCCTGCGCGCTGATTCCAGCGGCGTCGAAGGCGATACCGGCGTCGCGCATTTGAGTAACCAGCTTGGCGAGACTGTCGGGGTTGGCGTTGCCCAAGTTGACGGCACCGTCAGTCAACAGAACAATGCGATTTTGAGCCCCAGCGAGCCGCTGTTCAGTGGCCTTTTCGCGAGCCAACAGCAAGGCGGCTTCGATATTCGTTCCGCCCTCGCTGGGCAGGTTTTCGATCAGCTGCAATAACGTTTCGCCTTGATTGCCAGGCACCTTATCGGCCAGCAGTCGCGGCGTGCTGGCAAAACTGATCAAGGTGACTTGGTCGGTGGCAGTCAATTGTTGGGTTAGCGTTTGGAAGGCTCGCAAGACAGCTTGGCGTCGATCAGGGCGTTCCATCGAACCTGAATTGTCGAGCAATAGAGTCAATCGTAATGGAGTATTCTGCGCGCGGCCAGTCGCAGCAGTTCGCATTGAAACTCGCAGCAAATTGCGTTGCATTAAGAATGGGTGAATCGCTTGTTCAACGCGGCAAGCCACTTTTTGATTGCCGCTGGGCAATGGATCGTGGTAGTCCAGCGCGTTGACGAACTCTTCGATGCGGATCTTAGCTGCGTCGGGCCATTGCCCTTGACTGAGGGCAGTCTGAGCCAGTTTGAAAGACACATCGCT
>JANLQO010000308.1:0-4177 GCA_031367855.1 Planctomycetia bacterium
CTCGAATTCTGCAGCAGCGGCGTAAACCAAGTTCTGTTTCGGCAACGCAGCGAGTGCACCCGTTACCCCTTCCTGCGCGACGTACAACGCCAACTGGTAGCGTTGCTCTTCGCTGCGAGATGCCAGCGGAATTGCCAGTACCGCAGCAACTTGCGACGGTAAATTGCTCAGACCTAGCGGTGGTTCGTCCGCGGACAACGTCACTCGGGGTCGGCCAATTAAATGCCCACGCCCATGCAATTGTTTCAAGCGTACCGTCACGATCGCATTCAATGGGACGGGTACAGGTCTGGCAAACTCAAAAATCGCTTCATGTGCCAAACCAACTCTGGGATGGATGCCCCAAGCGGTCTCCGGCTGGCCATCGATAGCTCGGGCGACACCCCAATCCGACTGATCAAAATCTGAGAGCGCGCGCGCGAGGGGAATGTTGGTATCGGAGCCAACAGTGACTTCGATCTCGGACAAATGCAAGTTGCCATTGTCTTGCCGTCCCGGTCCGGAGTGTGGCAACGAGGGATCCAAGAGAACTTCGAGGCGTACCGCAGTAATTGTGCTGCTCGCGGTGTGACCGGTAATTACGTACGTGTCGCACTCCGGACGTGAGCCGCTGGCCAGGAACGAACCGTCGGGTTGTAGCGTCAATGTGCTGCCATCCGTTGAGTTGGCAGTTGTGCTCTGTAGCGGATGCCACGAGATGACGCGACCGGCCGAACCCTGCTCCCACGCGGAGACCATCTGCTGTGATTGCGCGTCAAGCAACTCTTGCCGCACCGATAAATCCGGCGCAGCCAGTTGTGCCGCCCGTTTGCGCAACGTCTCCCGTCGCTTCTGGACGACATCATCGGCATCGTAACCGCGATTGGCGCGCTCGACTCCTGCAAACACCGCTTGCAAAGCATAATAGTCTGCTTGCGAAATCGGATCGAATTTGTGATCGTGACACCGAGCACAATGTACTGTCAGACTAGTAAAATTACTCATCACGTTCGTTAGCATGTCGTCGCGGTCGAGGTAGCGACCGATTTCGCGATCGATGGTGTCTTCGCGAATATCCCGGAGCGTGCTTTCGTCCCATGGACCAGCAGCCAAAAAACCGAGCGCCGCGATCTTCTGAGGCTCGTTCACGGCTAGCAGATCTGCAGCCACCTGCTCGTGGACGAATTGATTGAAAGGTGTATCGTTATTGAAGGCATCGATCAGATAGTCGCGATAGGGCCACGCATTCTCTCGAATTCGATCTTGGTCATGACCATGAGTCTCCGCGAAATGAGCCGCATCCATCCAGTGCCGCGCCCAGCGTTCGCCATAGCGCGGCGACGCCAACAGGCGATCCACTAGTCGCTCGTACGCCGCTGGATCTTCATCCGTTAAAAACGCGTCTATTGCCTCTGGCGTCGGCGGCAACCCGATCAAATCAAAATACAACCTACGGATCAAAGTCTCGCGATTGGCCGGTGGTGCAGGCGACAAACCCTGTTCATCCAGCTTAATGCGAATGAAGGCATCGATCGGGTGCTGTGCTTGAGAGTGCGTTGGAACAAGCGGCTTCACCAACGGTCGCAGCGACCACCAATCGTCTTTCTCGACCGTACTTTGGTTGGCTGAATCAGGCCAGGCAGCGCCTTGATCAATCCAAGCTCGCAGCACCTCGATCTGTTTGTCTGTCAGTCGATTCCCCTTGGCGGGCATCAACATGTCGTCTACTTGACCGGTAACAAAGTGCATTAACGGACTGTCGGCGGCGTTATGTCGAATGATGTTTGGCGCGTAGCTCGCTCCCCCACTGATCGCGATCTCGCGAACATCCAGCCGGTAAGCGCCCTCCTGTCGCAACGGCCCGTGGCACTTGATGCACGCCGCATCGAAGATGGGTTGCACGTCGTCGATAAAACTGATCGTGCGCCGCGGATGGCTCGGTTCGTCCCAGGCAATCGCTTCAGCAGTAACGACGGCAACAATGGGGGGAAGACCGACCGCGAAGAGGGTTGCCCGTGCCAGTCTCATTGCCAATACTAGAGTGAAAAAGCGACCGAGTGCAGGCGAATACGCCGAGAGTATTTCCTTTTCTTCGTGGCTTTTAGAAGAAGATTGAGTTGTAGGCATGGATTTCGTCCTGGCGGGAACGCGTCGCACGGCACTTCAGGCTGCCGGTCGGACGGTTGGTTATACTGACTATCCTACTCGAAACCTGTTCAAAAAAATCAGGAGATACGGATATTGTTTACACGTGCTGTTGCCCTCAGCGTGACATTTCTCAATTTGGCTTTGATGCCTTCGCCGGGGTCTGCACAGACGGAGGTTGCCAATAGTCCGCAGTGGTTGATCGTAACAACAACAGAACTAGCTGCCGCATGCGCACCGCTCACGGATCTTCGCGCGCAACAAGGCTACAAGGTGCAGCAGCTTGTTGGTAAGAGTGATCGAACAAACCAAGATTGGACATCGAAATCCATCGAGGGCTGGGTTCGCGAGCAGAGGGAAAAGCATATACCTCCGCAGCCAGATGAGCCGTTTCGCTATCGAGCAAACAAAACTGGCTTCAAGGAAACGCTTGCCCTGCCCAGGCCCCTTGCCGATGGAAAGCTCGAAATTCGCATGATGCTCATCAAGGAGGGCAAAGGCGCGTTAGGAACCCATTCAATCGTTTTGAAGTCTCGCGCAAGATAGTCAATCTCGCGTGGCGGACGCCGCCAGTGCCGGGCCGATGCTAGCAGCATCGGCCACAGCAGGCTCACATTCTAGCGGTTCTCTACTTTGGCGCAATCGCGATCGGCTGGGCAGTGGTCTTCACGCGGCATAGATAGGAATCGACCGTTACGTACAGCCAACCATCGGGGCCAATTTCACAGTTGCTGGTGCGCTCGTTGGTGACCAGGCGGCCGAGCAGTTTTCCGGCAGCATTGAACACAAACACACCGCCGGGACCGCTGCCCCACAGGTTTCCTTTGGAATCGACCACCAAACCGTCCGGCAAACCCGGTTCCTTGTTGACTACGCGCTCCGTCGCGTTGTGAATCTCTTTGCCGTCACCCAACGTACCGTCTGCCTTTACTGGAAAGGACGTCCAGTTAGCGTTTTTCGGATCCGATTGAGCCACGTACAGAGTCTTTTCATCAGGCGAGAAACCGATACCATTCGGGCGCTCGATCGTCTTCGTCAGCAACGTGACGGTGCCGTCAACCGCCACGCGATAGACGCCGCAAAAATCCAATTCTCGCAGCGGATCATCGAATCGTTGGGGTAATCCGTAGGGAGGATCGGTGAAGTAGATATCACCGTTACTCTTGAGCACCGCGTCGTTGGGACTGTTGAACCGCTTGCCTTGGTAGCGATCAGCGATCGTCATTTTGCCGCCACCCTTGGTCAACACGCTCACTCTTCGGTCGCCGTGTTCACACATCACCAAGCGGCCTTGTTTGTCACGTAACAAGCCGTTGCACCCAGGTTCTAGCCCATAGTAGGTCACTCCTGTATATCCCGAGGGCATCATGAACAACTCGACGCCCGACTTGGGTGTCCACTTGAAAATGCTGTTGCGTGGAATATCCGAGAACAGCAGGTGATCGCCCATCCAAACCGGGCCCTCGGTCCATGTAAATCCTTCGGCAATGATCTCGATTTTTGTGTCAGCAGGAACAAGTTGATCGAACTCCGGCTCTTTGCGTTCGATCGATCCAAGGTACTTCTGAGCCATCGCGGCGCTCGACATTCCGATGCTCAGGGCGATCGCTAGGCATGATTTAAGAATAGACTTGGTCATGTTGAAAATTACTCCGCTGGGTCTTTTCGAGAATGGGTTGAGGATAGGATCATGATTGTGCTCCAAGCGGGGGTGGCTTCGCAAGCATGCACATGAAGAATTTTTGACACTTCTCGCTGAACACCACCGTCTCGGTAAAGGAACTTAAGAAAATACGACGTTTAACTTAACCGCGTGGCAACGCTCCGCGTTTAACCTTGGCCGCGGCCCGGCAGTTCACTCAAAAAAATTATGTCACTCGACAAACTGCCGGACCCTTGGCCCTTAGTCTCCATCGCTCCTAGCACCCAGCCCGACGGGCCCGACGGGCTGGGTTACGCAAGGTAGTCTTTGATGTAAAAAGCCCCGATTTTCGTCGGGGCTGTGGTCAAAAGGGAGGTGGGGCGCCTTTAGGACTATTTTGATTTCTTGGTC
>JANLQO010000321.1:0-4142 GCA_031367855.1 Planctomycetia bacterium
AGAAGCAAGGTACTTGGCGACCCATGCCTGAATGTTGCGACGTGCCGAACCGGTGACACGGCCAGCTACAGCGCGCAAGGCATCTCTGATCGCTTGGGGAACAGACATCCGGGCACCTCAATCAAGATGGGCGCCCCCCTGAGTTCGCGTGATGGATCCTACGCATCGAATGAAGAAAAGAAAACCGGCTCAGGGCTCAGTGCAGACAGTTTAGAACAAAGCTATCAAAGGCTAAGGCGTTTAGGCTATCTGCCCTATACATGAGTCGAACGCGCCTAAGCCTTTGCTACCTTTGTTCTAAACTAGTGGGTTCGGTGGGACGTTTTTATTGTCCTGGTGCCTTAAATCGCAGCATTAATCAGTCTAAACTTGCACAACGCTCTTCCAGTAGAATACCGTGGCTGACGCTGCTAGCGTCCACCACTGGAGTTTACACGCGGAGTGAACGATGGACACCAAGCCAGCAGTCGGCAGCTTTTTCATACTGTTACTCTTCGGTCAACCCACACAATCTCAAGTACCGAACGTCGCTAAGTTCGTAGAATTGTCGCCCGAGTCAAGCGAGCCTGCAGACGGTGTGTATGTAAAGTCCGCAGCTGAGTTTCACGCAGAGGAGCGCAGCCGACGCTCGCACGCTCCAGCAAATGCCTCGCGCGAAGGGCGGGGCGATTTTTCAGACATCGTTAACGGTTTTGAGCCTCTCACTCAGCGGGACATTCTTCGAATAAAGAATACGAAGGCGATGCCGCCAACAAGCTGCAAGAGTATTTATGAAGTCCCCAAACATGAAGAGCATACTAACGGGCCTTGGAGGACTCATGAAATGAGTTTTCATCTGTTTACAACCAAGGCAGGGTTCGGTTTCATGCGGATGGGGATATCTACTAATGCTCGTGGAATGGAAATGGGGACACCTGGCATCGATCGAATTGAATTGGTGAGCTTGCTGATCTGTGACGAACCATCGGTGTACGTTCTACACGAATTCACAACACCGCCCGTAGCTCGGATCGCTCGCCGTCGTCCGCTGGACGAATTCGAACAGCTAGGACTCGATGCGGTTCGACAAGGCTTGGACTTGGTTGCAACTACGGAAGCTCCCAACCGTATGTTTGGTGCCATTCGTGCGGGCGAGAAATGCCTTGAGTGCCATACTGGTGCCAAAGAAAACGACTTACTGGGAGCGTTCTCTTACTATCTTGAGGTTCCCGTGGACCACCTGGATCGAGCCCCCTGTTCGAACGGTGTCCGCGGTGAAGAACTTAAGCGACACGCTTACGATCCAGCAACATCACCCAAGACCTCTATAGCGATCCGTACCAAATATCTGGAACATTATTCCGGAGAAAAGCCGCTTACCGAAGACGACATCTTTCGGATCAAAAACACCAAAGAAATGCCGCCAACGAGTGGAGAGATACGTTCGCTTCGAGATGGTGAGCCCCCTCGCGCTTGGCGGGCGCACAAATCAACCGTAGAGGAATTCACAAGTGCAACTGACATTGGACTTATGCAAAAGGCGACGTCTTATTTACACGGGAAGAAAACTCCTGCGCCAGGGATCGTTCGAGTCGAGTTGGTGAGTCTGTTGGTCAACGACGAACCACCGACTTTCGAAGCGACTGTCTACATACTTGATGAAGTTGCGACACCACCGGTCGCGCGGCAAGCCCGCCGCCGTCCACTTGACCAGTTCGAGAAATCGGGCTTGAGCAGGTTGCGAGAAGGACGTGACCTCGTTACGTCCCACGACGATCCCAATCGTATGTTAGGAGCTATTCGAGCGACAAAAAAATGCCTCGCTTGCCATACTGAAGCCAGAGAAAAGGATCTGCTGGGCGCATTTACTTACTATCTCGATACCTCGGTAGACAAGCTTAGATAAATCTAGCTAGGCTGCCTTAGCATGCCGTGGCTGACGCTGCTGGCAGTGTCCGCCACGAGAGTTTACTTGCGACGCCCCAATTGGCTTGTCCAATTGGACGTAACCATTCCCCCAGCCATGTGATCGATGCATGGCTAGGCCATTCAACGAAAGTTGCTGAGCGTCATTACTTGCTAGTGACCGATGAGCACTGGAAACGAGCGGTTGATTCTCGTTCCCCCACTGGTTCCCCCATTGCTAATGGGGCGCGTTCCATCGCTACCAATCGCAAAACGAAAAAAACCCTGAAAAACATGCCTATTGATGCTTTGCAAGGGTTGGCGATGGCTGGCAAAATACCCCCGACAGGGATCGAACCTGTGGCCTAAGCTTTAGGAAAGGCGGGACAACTTTTGCTCGCTGAATAGTGGGTTAAAAATGTGGGCCGTACCATCGGCAATTTCCCATCGATTGCCGCGCTTTTCTGTCTTTACGTCGATGCGACTAACAAGAGTTGCAATCAGACTACGCGCTTCTGGTGTTCTGGCGCTCTTGAGTGCATCGGGCAAACGACTAGCAACAGTGAGTGCGCTTTCCAACTTCGAACGAGTAAGCTTCGGTGAATGTGCCAAGGCTTGACGGGCCGCTATTTCGCTCTCCAACTCGGCGTTTTCGCGGTTAAGTTCCCTTATCTGTTCCTGAACAATTTCGCGCATGTCCTTGTCGACTTCTACTAAAGCGATTTTCGCCTTTCGTAGCTTGGCTTGGATCGCATCCAGCTTTGCGCCAAGCACAGCCTCAGATGACGTGTTCTTGTCGGCGTTATCAATGAGACTCGCTATCGTCAATTCGAGTGCTTCAATGGTGCTCGGATCACTGGCCCACTCGGAAAGTGTTTTGCCAATCCGTTCAAGCATGTCGTCTTGATGGACCCTATTTCGCTCACAGTTGCCCGTGCGCTGCGAATGGTTGCAATCGTAGTAAACGCCATTGTCACCATTGGCGCCCGATAACTTGCCACCACATCGACCGCAAAACAACAAGCCTGAAAAAAGGAAGCTGCCACCATTCGTATGTGGAGTAGTGTTGGCCTTATTGCATCTCAATTTGGCCTGGACATTCCAAAACTGTTCCTTGGTGATGATCGCAGGGTGATTGTCTTTCAAAAACACTCTGGCCTCTTCTAAATCATCCTCCCCAGCAAAATTCGTGTATCCTTTCCGCTCTGTGCCGCCCAGGGAAGCGGACGCGTATTTTGAGTTGCACAGTTGAGGGTAGATGTAGTAGCCAGCGTAAAAGGGCCGGTTCAAAATGCGCGACACAGTTTGGCGTCCCCAAGCACAACCAGTCTGCGGGTGCTTGCCGTGCAAACTAAGCTCGGTGGCAATACCGCGAATGGAATAACCACGCTCGCACAGGTCAAATACCTGCCTAACAATCGCCACTTCCTCCGGCGACGCCAAGACAAGCTTTTTATCGTCACCAACCAAGTAGCCAATCGGCGGAATGCCCGATACCCAAAGCCCCTTTTCAGCGTTGGCCAAATGACCGCGCGAAACATTCTTGGCGAGGTCCTGCAAGAACTGATGCTTCCCCTCTTGCATGACCCCATAAACAACACGGCCAGCGTAGCTATGCCAGTCTTTGACGCCCTCGGTGACCGTGGCTAGGCTAATACCGGCGGCACGAAGAGGGTGAATCCAAAAGCCACTTTCTACGGAATCAAAGCGACCGAACCTGTCTTGGTCCCACACCACAATTGCAGTGGCGTCAGAATCGATCACTTCGCTCATCATACGCTGGAAGACAATGCGACGGCGTGTATCATCGCCAGAGATGCCCGGCTCTTCATACCACTGGATGACGCTGTAATCGTGCTTATCGCACCAGCGTTGAATTTCCTGACGCTGCGCAGGAAGGCTCTTGTCTTGCTTGTCGGATGACATGCGAAGGTAGGCTACGCACTGAATACCACTTGACCGCGCAGGCTTGCCCCGCGATGCTGACTTAACCATTATTCGCCTCTTGCTAGGTGGATGATGCTAGGGCCGCTCGGGGTCTAGTACACCCTGGGCGGCCTGCTTATTCTCCCGCATTCGCTCATCGAATTCAACCTCAGCTAGGCAGAATCTTGCCAAAGCCAATATCGCCGCATTTGTATCCGTGCTTTTGCGTACCACCTTGCTTCCTTTGCGCTAATGATCACAGCGACGACTTTTCTCAATTCCTCACTTAGTAGCACTAGTCACTCCGCTCACAAGTTCGCGTCGAATTCGAG
>JANLQO010000345.1:0-4263 GCA_031367855.1 Planctomycetia bacterium
CACTGCCGAAGACATCGAGCAATTCGGTGATGGTTATTGGTTACTCCACGTCACTAACTTCGACTCAAAAGCAGAAGTTAATTGCAAGCAAACGATCACCACCGAGGCGCCGTAATTTGATGTAGCCGTGTGAGCCGTCAACGCTAGCAGCGGGCCTAGTAGTCGGGCGGTTTACATCTGTTGGCGTTTTAACAATGCTATTGTTTCCTGAGGGCCGAAGTGTCCCGGCTCGCCTCACCTGCTTTACTTCGCGACTGAACTGATGCAGGAAGGCCGGGTGATGCCAATAGGAGTAAAGTTTCACTCAGAATTTGTGTCTCCCCTTCTCCTCGGTACTCAGAGGAGAAGGTGCCGGGGGATGAGGAGCCCGAGTACTGAATCGAATTGGGAGTAAAGCAATGAAGCCTATGGACCAGGAACAATGCGCTCGTCACTTGCGTCAGTGTCAGAACACTTACGAAGCGATGCTCTGGCAACTGCTTCGCAATCGCCATCGGTGCAACAAGAAGTTCCGTAGGCAGCATCCAATCGGCAGCTACACGGCTGACTTCTATTGCGTTGAAGAAAAACTTGTCATCGAAGTCGATGGACGCGATCACCTCACCGAGCAAGGTAGATTTCACGATGAAGCTCGTGATCGCTAGCGCCGACGGTTCACAGGTCCGCGACTGGGAAGTTCCTGTGTATTTTATCCGCGCGAGTGATGAATCAAGTGTTTTAACTCGCCAAGCAACAGCTTATCCACCGCCAAACGAATCGCATTGTTCGAGCCCGGCAAGCAGAAAACTAAAGTCCTCCCGACGCGGCCCGCAAAGGCGCGGCTGAGCATCGATGCGGCTCCAATCTCTTGATAACTGAGCATCCGAAACAACTCGCCGAAACCCGGCAAGGGAACTTCGATCAATTCCTCAATGGCTTCAGGCGTCCGATCTCGCGGCGCAATGCCGGTACCGCCTGTCGTGATGATCGCGTCCACGCTGCCAAGTTGAATCAACCGAGTCACCGCCCCGCGAATATCTGGCACCTCATCAGGCACGATCAATCGCTCTGCGACTTCATAACCCGCACCGGCAAATGCGTCGATCAACATCTTGCCGCTCGTATCGGTCTCCAGCGTCCGCGTGTCGCTGATCGTGATCACAGCGACGCGCACGCCGCCCTGAGCCGCTTTGCGGTGCGCGTCGACGCTGGGTGAATTCGTAGGTAAATTTGTCATGATTTCATCGCCTGTTGAGCCGCAAAGAGTCCGGCGAGCAATTTGATATCGACCGCTTGGTTTCGCGCCGACAACCACGGAATCACTTCGTCGATCAAGATCTCATGCAACTGGATCGACTCTCCTTCGACCCCGCCACCGTCACTCGTCTTGCTCAGCCCGCGAGCCAAAAACAAACAAACCGATTCATCGGTTAGGCCGGGCGAAGAGTATCCCGAGAGCAGTTGTTGCCAACGAGCTGCGGTGTAACCAGTCTCTTCTTGCAGTTCGCGCTGCGCCGCAATCAACAGCGCCTCATCCTCCGCTCCCAGCACGTCGCCCGCCAATCCAGCCGGCAGTTCGACCAACGACTGACCTACCGGCGGCCGAAACTGTTCGACCAAAACCACGCGGCCATCGTCATGCATTGCGACGATGCCCACTGCCGGTCGCTGCGTGTTGCGAGAAACGAATTCCCACTTCCCAGTTCGTCTAATGTGGACGTGATGGCCTTGCCAAGCGACGCTTGATTCAGGTTGCTCAGTCATAAAACCGCCCTTTTGGCTAGTTGAAATCATCATGTTGAAACATCGGGTAGCGCCGGCGAAGCACAGAAAATCTTCTTCAGTATCTCAAACGCCTGCTTCTCAATATCCACTTGCGAACTCGCCCTCGGTCCCGCTACATTCAATACGTGGATCGAATTCTCCGAAATCCAGCGCACGACCCGATCGATCGAGACCGGTCGATCCAAGCGAACTCGTAACAGTGGCTTGCCATGCCGCTTCGCCAACTGATGCGTCAACAGCGTGCCGCGTTGGAGACGCTCGCGATAAAGTAGCATCGTGCCGTCCGAGTCGAGTACATTCCTCTCCGTCCGCACCGCGTAGTCGATCGAATCGGTTTCGATCAGTTGATACTTTGCCGCGATAGGGCCATCCTCCGCGCGGCGTCCCTTGGGACACCATCCACCATGTGCGATACCCAATAGCATTGCCGCATCGAGAGCCGCCCGGTCGACACCCGTTTGCCCACCGGAAACGATGCGCTGCACGCCGTGCCGCTGTTCGGTTGCTGTGTTCTTCAGAATATTCATCTACGTTGATTGTATGGAATCGAGTGCAGCAGAGTTTAGGCAGCCGCATACCCATAGCAGCCCGCTGATGTATCCTATTCTACGCAATCTTCTAGGAGTAGATCCCCGATATTCGTGATCATCCAGGAACAGCGTGCGCAGGGGCAAATTGCTTGTATTTGGTGGGGCGCTCCTGCCGGGTGCGACCAGTTTAACTTTGGCAGCGAATGGTCGCACTCGGCAAGCTCGGCAAGAGCGACCCACGCAAAAACGAGAGACTTAACCATTCCACATGGTCCTTGTTGCGTACCCAATGGAATGATCATTGCTTCGTCAACTCGCGGGTTCAGCCGACGAGATCTCCGCACACCGAAGACCGCATCCGGCGACTTATCACTTGCATGCTTCCCTGAGGCCTACGCAACCGTTACCCTACTGATTCGTTCCGAAGGTTTGTTAGTAGCTGGTTGCGCGTGAAACCGGGGTTCTTCCGGTTTCTGGCGAAACCAGCTACAGCTAATGCTCCAAGTTTTTGCCCGCAGTTGAATGGAATCCCATGGCCAAGCGAAAAAGCAGCTCAACGTCGAAATTATTTGTGCTCGACACCAACGTTATCCTCCACGACGCGCAGTCGCTTCATGCTTTCCAGGAACACGACATCGCCATCCCGATCACCGTGCTCGAAGAACTCGACAAGTTCAAAAAGGGGCAAGGAGATATCAACTTTCAAGCTCGCGAATTTTTGCGAACGCTCGACGAATTGACCGGCGATTTGCTCAGCGATAAAGGTGTTTCGCTCGGTGCCGGCCGAGGCAATATTCGCGTCGTCATTCCCCGCGTGCAAGACCACCGTATCCGCGAAGCCTTCCTCCGCGACGAACCCGACCACCGAATTCTCAACGCTGCTCTCCAATTGACCGAAGCTGAGCCAGATCGAACGGTGGTGCTCGTATCAAAAGACACCAACATTCGAATGAAAGCCAAATCGCTGGGCATCATCGCTCAGGACTTCATTCGCGATCGGCTCGAAAGCGTTGATGCGCTGTATAAAGGCAAACGCACCATCGAGGCCGACGACGCCACTGTCGACTTGTTCTACACCGACACACCGCCAACTCGATCGCAAATCACCAGCATTAAAGACCCTATCACTCACGAGAACTTTATCGTCAAAGGTCCTTCGAAATCGGTGCTCGCTACCTACCATGCGACCACTGAGTCCTACCAACGCGTTGACAAGAAAAAATGTTTTGGCATTTCGCCTCGAAACGCTGAGCAATCATTCGCGCTGCACGCCTTGCTCGACCCGACCATCAAGCTAGTCACGCTGGTTGGCCGAGCTGGCACTGGCAAAACACTGCTCGCCCTGGCTGCGGCCCTCGAATGCCGCCGCGACTATCGCCAGATTCTTCTCGCTCGCCCCGTCGTCCCGCTCAGCAACCGTGATCTGGGCTTCCTCCCTGGCGATGTACAAGCCAAACTTGACCCCTACATGCAACCGCTGTACGACAACCTGAATGTCATCCGCAATCAATACAGCGAGGAGGATGGCGAAGGCAAAAAAATCCAGCAAATGCTCGAAAGCGAAAAACTGCTCATCACGCCTCTCGCCTACATACGCGGCCGCAGCTTGCAAAAGATTTACTTCATCGTCGACGAAGCTCAAAATTTAACACCGCACGAAGTCAAAACGATCATCACCCGAGCGGGCGAAGGAACAAAGATCATCTTTACCGGCGACATCCGCCAAATCGACCACCCCTACCTCGACAGCCTCTCCAACGGACTCAGCCACCTTATCAATCGCATGGTTGGCCAAAAACTTTACAGCCATATCACCTTGGAGAAAGGTGAGCGCTCCGAACTAGCCGACATTGCTAGCGAACTTCTTTAGTAGAAATTAAATTGCTAGCAATCGCGAACTGCAAAGTGCCTTTTCTTGAGTGGGTCGCTCCTGCCGGGTGCGACCAACAAAAAGGCACAGCAATGTTAA
>JANLQO010000091.1:0-8494 GCA_031367855.1 Planctomycetia bacterium
GCCGGGCGGGAGAATTATTGGCAGGCCGGAGAATTTTTCTGGAAAAATCGCTGAAATCTGCCAAATCGCTGAAAAAGAGGCGTTCACGGTCGGTTGGAGTACAGGCTGTCGTAGCTACGTTCGCCAGAACGTGGCTGTAACTCAAAGCGGTTCACCACCTTCTGGCGAACGTAGCTACGCGCCATGAATAATCCGGGTTAAAGGACGTATTTTCTCAAGCGTTTCGCTGCTTCTGTTATCAAGCGGTCGCAGTGTGTATTATTGGTTGCGTTGGATTACTTTTCAAATTATCGTCGGCCAGTCGTCGCCCGGTCGTTCCGCTATTGGGAGATTGCAATGTTTCGCTCAAGTTCCTTTCTAAAAGCCTTCAGCTTGAGTCTTTGCATGGCGTTTCTGTCGGCGCCGGCAGCCGCTCAGCCCGCCAAACTGAAGTGGACTGACAACACCGAGAAAACCACGATCGACGCCGAGTTTGTACGGATGGCTGACGGTGCTGTGGTGCTCAGAAAGGACGGCAAAGAAATCTCCGTTCAGCTCGCCAAACTCAGTTTGGCCAGTCATTTGCAGGCTCTCAAGTTGGCCAAGCCCCAAGCGTACACCAAGGCAGCTCCCAAAGCAGCCGTGGGTATTGAGCAAACGGCCGAGAGTACCAAGCTGCTTAACGAGTCACCGTTCAAAGACAATCAATCAATTGAAGAGTTCTTAACGACGATGACCAATGAGCTGGAAGCTGGAAACGCAACCGCCTTTTGGCATGCGTTGACGCCCGAAATGCAAGCCGACGTTGAAGACATTGTCGTCGCCGCCGTGGAGTCGGGCGGCAAGGGGATGCTGGTGCAGCTGCGCAGTTTAATGAAGCATACGGCAACCATCGTGCATGAAAAGAAGACCTTTATTTTCGCCAGCCCAGTAGCTGCGGCCGACCCAAAAATAGCGAAAACAATGCAACAGACTTGGCCGCAGATCGAACTTTTCACCGACGCTCTAACGGACAAAGCAAACTGGGATTCGGCCAATTTCAAACCGGGAAGCGTTGGCCCATGGCTGGCAGCCCTGACTGCAAAATTAGGTAGTGCGGTCGTAAAGATGGATCAGCTGGCAGTCAAGGCGGGCCTCTCAGGTATGGACATCAAGAAGTCAATGGCGCACAAAGTGATCTCACAATCTGGCGATTCAGCCATGGTTCAGTTCACGGAAGCTGGTCCACCGAGAATGAATCCCCAAACTCGGCAAATGATGCAACCCAAGCCGCCCGAACCCATCGAGTGGGTGCGCGTGTCAGGAAAGTGGCTACCGAAGAATGTCGTCGACCATTGGAAGGACGGTGTTGCCTCTGCGAAAGGCCAATTGGACTTCGTAATGCCAAGCGTTTCGGGAGGTCTAGCGGTCGCGATTCCCTTTGCCAGTTCACTGGCCAATGCAAAGACCCAACAGGAGTTCAACGCAGCGCTTCAGCAGATTATGGGGTCGCTTCCAAATATGGGTGGTGTAGGTGGCGGAAATGGAATGGCCGGCATGTCAGGGGGCAACTTTGGCGGAGCTCCCCAGGCCAGTGGTCCGCCAAGTGGTCCTGGAGGTGCTCCCGGCGGCCGCCCAGGCAAAGCGGCGCTCAATGGTCAATGATTCTTGACGCAACAATTCATGAGGCGAGTTCACCCTCTGTTAATGCTCCCAGTTGATAGCATGGAAGGCACCGCGCAATGCGGATCATAGTAATGGCAACGGGGCCGTTCGCAGTTCCAACATGCAAGCGGTTGTTGGCCGAGGGACATGAGATTCCCTTGGTGGTGGTGAGACCGTTAGTCGATCCGACTGCGAAGAAGTTGCCGCCGACGCCCGTGCGCGACTGGGCTAAGGAAAACTCTCTGCCGATCTTCGAACCGCCGAGTATCAATGATCCGGGCGCAATTGCAGAACTGGAAAAATACTCGCCAGAACTGTTCTTCGTGTGCGATTACGGACAGATTCTCTCAAAAACCTGCCTGGGTGTACCATCCCTGGGTGGCATCAATTTGCATGGTTCGCTGCTGCCAAGGCATCGCGGTGCGGCGCCGGTGCAGTGGGCGCTGCTGCGCGGCGATTCGGAAGCCGGAGTGAGCGTAATTCATATGACGCCGCGTCTGGATGCGGGGCCGATTCTCTCCATCGCTTCGACAAAGATATTGCCTGACGAAAACGCAGGCCAACTCGAACCTCGTTTAGCCGAAATCGGCATCGAAGCCAGCCTACAAGCGATTCAACAGTTATCGCACTGGGATGGCCAGTCCGACATTGGAATCGTACAAACCAACGCAGGTGTCACTAAAGCCCCTCGTTTTTCCAAGTCGCACGGGCAGCTCGATTTTCGGCTTTCGGCGGAATATCTGGTGCGCCTGGTTCGCGCCCTGCAGCCGTGGCCGGGGACGTTCGCCGAGCTACAATTTGCCGATGGCAAGCATGTTCGTTTGTTGATGCGCACCGCTCGTGCAGTCGATCACTCTAGCGGTCGCAATCCAAGCGAAGTTTGGCCCTGCAACACGCCTGAGCTCGGCCTTGATTGGCCTGCCCCGTGGCAGCGCGTGCTCGCTGTTGCCACTGGATCCGGCACACTGCTGATCGCGCGTTTGCAACCCGCCAGTAAACGCGAGATGGACGCCGAGGAATTCTTGCGCGGTCACGCATTATTGAACGGCGCTCATTTAATTTTGCCAGAACCGCCGCTCAGTGAATTATAGTGGCGTAAGCAGCCCGCTTGCCTTTTTGGATCGCGGGCGTCCCGCCCGCCTGCGGCACGCGACGTGCGGCACGCCATCCAAGCCACTCAGTCGCAAATCGCAAGCTGGAAGCTTACGCCACTACTGGCGGAATCCGGCGGTGGGTTCAGCGTGTTCATAATCGCGGACTAACCAGCGACCGTTTTGCTTGGCAAGATAGAGCTTGACGAAGCGAGGCACTTTGCCGCTGAAGCCCTCAAAGGTGAGTGCCACCACGACATTGAACTCAGCCACAGCGGTTTCAGGCTTGCGAGAATCATCCACAGTGATGGTTTTGATGCGAGTAACTCGGGCTTCCGTAAAATTGTAATGTGGCAATTCCGACTTGGCTCGCTGGACAGTCGCCGCAGCTTGCGGATGAATGTGGCTGAGAACAAAATCGTGATCATTGCGTTGCAAGGCACCGGCTACCTCATGCAACATGCGCGTGATCTTCTCTTGATCCGTTTCCATTTGCACGCTTACGACGATCAAGCCGAGCGTCAATAGCAGCAGAACGAGGGCACTCCAAGCGGCCGCTTTATGACCCGACTGCGTCCAAATGAAACCGGCAAGACCTGCGGCGCACAATCCGCTGAGACCAATCGAGATGGGACTTTCGAGAATCAATTGAACCACATTTATCTCACTTTATGTGACAATGCTGTGAAGCATTTTCATCGATGAACTCATTGCAACTTCATAGCTAAAATACTTCATTGTCGCATCCGGCAGATGCGACCCAACGTGGGTCACACTTGTCGAGCTTGCCGAGTGTGACCTGGCGCGAAAAAGGGGCAGGCCTCATTTATGTAAAGCATCCGCAGGGCCAGTTCCCGGCCAAGAGGCCTGTCCTTTTTCTTTTAGTGGGCGAAGAGGAACTCGGGGCTGGTCATCAGGCTCCATAGCACGTCTTCGAATGACTCGCGTCGAGCGACTTGCGCTTGATCCGCATCTGCAACCAGTGCCAGCATCTTGCGGCGTTCTTCGGCGGAGGGCGAACGCGATAACGCCGCCAAGTAGGCTTGTTCAATCACTTCTTCCAACGGCAAACCGTTATTCACCCAGCGGCCCACAACGCTCTCGGGTGCACTCAGTTTATCGTTTATCGTCGTACCATTGCTCAGGTGCAAGACCTGAATCACAGTCGGTTGATCGCTGCGTTCGCAATCGCAAGTGATTCGTCGTTGATGTCGACCAAAGGTCTTGAGGAAATAGTTTGCAACCGCTGAGTCGTGCAACTGCAGTGATCGCGTCCCTTCGGGATAATCCTTCGTAGGCGACTTGTCGGAGCCCGGGAATTCAATCTCAGTAAACTTCGTCGGTACACCGGTGACCGTTACGATGGCGTCGTGCAAAACTTCCGCCATCAGTCGGCGCGGATAGTATCGGCAATAGAATCGGGTGTCGTCCGCATTGCCCGGCAGCGCCTGGGCGGATCGCTGATACGTTTGTGACTGCAGAATCAATCGCATGACAGCTTTCAGATCAAAGCGATTGTCGATGGCAAACTGAGCTAGCTCGCCAAGCAAACGCTCGCTGCTAGCCGGATTGCTGACTCGCAAATCATCAACTGACTCAACAAGTCCGATGCCCATGAAATTCGCCCACACACGATTGACGATCGCGCGACTGAAATAGGGATTCTTGGGACTAGTCAGCCATTCTGAGAGGGCTTCGCGACGGTCACCGGCTGAATCGATATCGATCGGCTCTGCGTCCAGTGCGGCCGGAATTTGGGGCTTGCCACGCGACGGTTGAATCAAATCGCCACGATCGAGCACCACCAATGTGCGTTGACCATCGCCGCTGCGGGAATCGCCTCCCCAACCTTTCGCTCGGACGCGTGCAAACAGATTAGCCATCGAATAATATTGATCATTGGTCCATTTTTCGAGCGGATGGTTGTGGCATTTCGCGCATCCGATCGATAGGCCCAAGAACGCCTGGCACGTGTTCTCCGTCAAGCTCTCGGGGTCTTGATGAATTGCGTAAAAATTAGTGGCACCCTCCGTCACACTTTCGCCTCGCGCCAACACAATTTGCTTACAAAACTCGTCCCAAGGTGTATTCTTTTCGACGTTCTGGCGAATCCATTTGTAAAACGACGCCACCGCTTCCGGCCGCAATAACGTTCCATTTACGAGCAAGAGATCCGACCACTTGTAAGACCAATAATCCACAAACGCTTCGCTCGACAGCAACTCATCAATCACGCGATCGCGGCGATCGCTGCGATTGTCTCCAAGGAATTCTTTGACTTGTGCCACCGTGGGCAGCGTGCCCGTTGTGTCCAGGTAGACGCGTCGCAGAAACGTCGCATCGTCGCACTTCGATGACGGAGCCAGTCGTAGCGATTGCCATTCCGCCAGCAGCGCAGTGTCGATCAAGTTGCGAGGCTGAAAATCTTGATAAGCCGTTGGGCTCAAGTCGTGCTCAAAGGGCACAACGACCGAGGAAATGGCGACTCGGCTAGAGAACGAAGCTACCACTCCCCCTTTGCCATATCCGACTACATGAACTTGGCCGTTTTCATCGACTCTCGCGACCGCTTCGTTGGCAGAGTTGAACTTGGCCCACTGGGTCACGTCGTCGACGCGTCCGTCACTATAGCTTGCCCGGACGATCAACTGCTGTCGATTGTCTTTCGCTAATTCAATTGCACTGGGTAGGACCTCAACCGACAACAACTTCGCATCGGTTTCTTGAGGCCCAACCGCGCCTCCTGCAATCCACTCCGCCAGTAATCGATAGTCGGCCGAACCCTCTTGCAGTCGCAGACCACCTTTGTGGGGAATCAGCGTGGTTGGTTTGGCAAGCAATAAACTGCGACCCGGATCAGCCGGTTCAATGCGTCGCCCTCGATCTTGGCGAGTAATCGTAAAGTGATCCGCGATACTATCGTAGGCTCTTAGGGAAAGTCGAAATCCACCCTTACCAGCCAGTGCACCATGACATGCCCCGCCGTTGCAACCCGCCCGAGTCAAAACGGGTTGCACATGCGCATCGAATTGCCAGCGCTTAGGTTCGCTAGCACCATGCACCTCAACGGGAACGTGGACCGCTTCCCCCCCTTCGATTTGAACCGCGATTTCTGTTTTGCCATCCGCGACGGCGTGGATGCGACCGTCCTTCCAAATTGCAATTGCTGGGTCAGCCGACGCAATTTGCAAGCCTTCGGTCAATTGTTTTCCGGTTACTTCGCTGCCGGCAGAATCCAGCATCTTTTGGACGACCAAGAGGCCGCTGGAATCTCGGCCGTCCAGCGAAATTGAAGCCGGGAAAACCTTAATTCTTGTTGAGGCAGCTTCAGCCGCCCAAGCGACTTGAACGCTGAGCAATTCTAGGCAGGCGAAGGCGGCGAAAAGTGTCGTGCGGTTCATGAGCGATAGCTTTTAGGGAGGGCAAGATACAGTCCACTTATCATACACAAAACCATCGGAAGTTTTGCATCAGGGCAAAGCGGAGCGCCGCCCTGGGTTCGCATTCCCATTGAAACACGAGCCAGTGTTGCGACATCCTGAAAAACTGTCACTCGATGGATGTATCGCCCTTTCAGGGCTTGCTGGTTGACCGGCGTCCTCCCCCAGGGCGGCGCTGCGCTATGCCCAGGGCTGCATTGTCGAGCACTTCCAGGGCTGGTTAAATACAGCATCTCGGGAAATACAGAATCTCGGGAAATACAACATATCGGGAGAAGCAGAGCATCTCGGGAGAAGCTCTGAATGCGAGTGAGCGTAGTGGCTTGTTCTTTACAAACCCAGCTCTCAAAAAGGCCGCTATCATAAGGAGCCTACGAGCCCCAATTTTTTCGCCGAATGGACTGAATGCACCAATTCATGAACGTAGTCAATGCGAGAATTTGGTTTGTATTTGCCGTTGTCGTGCTCGCGACAGTTTGCATTGCCAGTGTCGTTCTTGACCCTAGATTTACGTCGCTGCCGAAGCCGACCAGCGATGGGCCGGTGTACGAGCAGATGGCTTATCATCTGTCGTTAGGTCGTGGGTTTTGGATCGACTGGCACGACCCACAGTGGCGTCAGCCCTACGAGCAATCCTCGGAACGCGACGATTTTCGAGTCTATCTCGACGCGCCCGCCCAATCGATGCCGATGACCGGCAGGCCACCCCTTTTTCCAGCATTGATTGCGATCGTTTACCGATTCGTCGACCGCGGCCCCACCGCGTTTGCATTCGTGCGTGTGTTTTCGGCGTTGTGTTTGGCGCTGGGCTGCGCGATTGCGGTTGCGAATGCTGCGACCGTGATGGTAGAGCTGGAGATGTGCGGACGCAAGTTTTCGCCTTGGTCAGTGGGCCTTGGCTGCGCTTCGGCGATTTTGTTAGCAGCCAGCAATCGCACTCTGCTCAGTTACGCCAGCGATTTTTTGACCGAACCGCTCGCTCTGTTGCTAACGCAGTTGTTGGTCGCGGCGCTGCTGGCAATAGTTCACTCCCGAGACACAACTGCCCCTCAACCGCTTGCGTGGTGGTTGGTCGTTGCGATGGGAGTCGTTATAGCTGGGATGATTTTGAGTCGATCACTGTTTGTGCTGTGGCTGCCGGGGCTGTGGTGGTTGTTGGTTGTGTTGCGAACTAGCCATCAATTACGCGATGCGACTTGGATTATGGTGGTAGCGCTGCTGTGTATGTCACCTTGGTGGATACGAAATTGCTTGGTGCTGGATCGATTCATGCCGTTGGGGACGCAAGGACCGATCACGTTACTGGGCGGCTATTGCGACGAAGCGCTGGCTGGCGGTGGCGATTGGCAACACGCGCCGGAGCAACGCTTGCGGCAAGTGATGCGCGAGAACGAAGCGTTTATCGCGCTGCCCACCGATGTCGCGCGCGAGTTGATGATAGCCGATGAATCGAAGCGTTTGGTGCGTGCATGGGTGGCTGACCATTGGACCGAATTGCCACGATTGTTCGTTGCGCGAGTCGTCACGCATTGGAATCCGTACACGGGGAAGAGCCTGGTTTGGCGGCTGCTGATTTTGGCCGGCGCGGTTTGCTTAGTGGTCAAGCGTAGGCCTGAAGCGTGGGTGCTGGTCGGCCTGCCCGTAATGAACACGGTCTTGGTGGCTTTGCTGTACACCACGGGAGGCCGTTTTTTGGTTCCGCTCTACGGCATGCTGTTTACCCTTTCTGCGATCGGCGTCGCAAGCCTGCTTGAGCTTACGATGGCTCAAGGGTGGCGAAGGGCGTGGCTGGTTCCGTTGTAAATTATGTCGGATCGCTGCCAATTGAGCACAGTTGAACTACGCCCTTCGAGGCTCGCATTACTCGCCTTCTCAGGGCGCACATGTCAAATTGAGTCTAGTTGGATGAAGCATTTGTTAGTTGGCGCAACATAGTATTTGCACGGCTGCTGCGCTATAATCGAGCGCTGCTGACAGTCACTTTTATGATACGCGTTAACTGAATGCCAAATGAACGTAGCTCTAGCCACTACTTGGGAAGAACGCCTAGCGGATCTAGGGAATGTGCCGGCATGCCGAGTTCGCTTTGTTCCGGCACCTGGGAGCGCTACGATTGAAGACGTCATTCGCCTGAGCGAATCGGAGGGACGACTGTTCGAGTTAGTCGATGGAACTCTTGTAGAGAAAGCGATGGGATGGCAAGAGTCCCTATTGGCCGGCGTCATCATGCAATGGCTAAATAACTACTTGGATCAGCATCGAATTGGCGTAGCAACAGGCCCCGATGGAATGACTCGATTGTTTAGTGATACGGTGCGTGGCCCGGACGTGGCTTTTGTC
>JANLQO010000048.1:0-3603 GCA_031367855.1 Planctomycetia bacterium
GGTAGAATCCATCCAAGAAGTTGTTCGCGGCTCAGAACATTCGCTGGAGGTGGCTTTGCCCAATGAGAGTATTTACGTCAACGGCGACTCCACGCGTCTAACACAAGTCGTGACTAACATTTTAAACAACGCGGCCAAGTATACACCCAATGGAGGCAAGATTTCGCTCGCTCTACGAACCCAAAACGAATTCGCGGTGATCGAGGTTGTTGATAACGGCATCGGTATAGCACCCGAGTCATTGGGGAAAGTGTTTGGGTTATTTACGCAACTCAATGATCGCGACACGACTGGCAAAGGAGGATTAGGAGTTGGACTGGCGTTAGTCAAGCAGTTGGTTGAACTGCATGATGGACAATCCACGGTGTTGAGCGATGGCGAAGGTTGTGGTACACGAGTTTTGGTGAAGATCCCGATGGAATCCGTTTCCACGCTGGAGGCGGACATACTGAGCGAATCCGAATCGGCATTGCAACTACCAGGCAGGGTCAAGAGACGGGTCTTAGTCGTCGATGATATGCGGGCCAACACGTTCACCTTGAGCCGGGTTCTGGAACGGATGGGACATGAAGTTCAGTCGGCGAACAGTGGCCCTCGGGCACTTGAGATCGCCAGTTTATTTCGTCCGCACGTAATTATCTCGGACGTGTCGATGCCGGGAATGAACGGCTATGAACTAGCCAAGGAAATACGCCAGAGATGGGGACATGCGATTCAATTGGTGGCGATGACAGGCTATGGCGCTCAAACGGATCGCGACGAATCGCTTCGCACTGGGTTTGATTTCCATATGGTCAAGCCACCAGACGTTAGGGTCTTAACGTCGTACTTTGAATCGATTGCAGAATTAACTATCGAATAGACCGACCTACCAAGCGTTGCGGCATGCCGCGCGGCCAAGCGACTCTTGGACTAAGTGGTTAGTGTTGCTAGCGCGTCGACGACTCGCTGACCATGGATTTTAACGTCGACGTCGTGAAACACTTCACGGATAACACCGTCATGGCTGATGACAAAGGTAGTTCGCAACGCAATGGGTTTATCTTTAAAACTTGACAGCACTCCGTAGGCCTTGGACACCAAGTATTCTGTATCTGCAAGAATATCAAAATTGAGCGCGTACTGATCGAAAAACTCCAGATGCGAGTCTACCGGATCGACACTTATTCCGACAACATGTGCGCCCAGAGCTTCAATCTCGGCTGATCGATTGCGAAAATCTTGGGCTTCGATTGAACACTTAGGTGTGTTATCCTTGGGATAAAAATAGAGTACGACTGTACCAGCCTGCAATTCGTTTGTGAGTGAAACGCTTTCACCCATTTGATTTAGCAATTGAAAATCGGGCGCAGTCTCACCCACTCTGGGGCCAGTATTATCGGTCGCCACAGCGGCCCGAGTTGCTAAGTCTTGACCGGGCGCGAACGCGAACTCTTGGGTCACAACGCGTCCAAGCGGATCAGTAACTTTTGCCCTCATGGTCATGTAATGATCGGCAACTTCAAAACCCTGAAACTCGCCATTAGCATCGCTCGTAAATTCCCATCGCTGCGGCGCAGCAACGTCTAACTGTTCGACAATAACGCGGGCGTTGGGAGTTGTCCTGCCAACAAAAGCTGACTCACCGCTGCCTTGCAAAATCTTCTCGAAAGTAACTTCCGGCATACCGCTGTAGCGATTCAAGGCGTTGACAACTTGAAAGACATCGATTGGACTCACCGCTCCGTCCGCGTTTACGTCGACAAGCGTTGGAACCACCTCGATGCTAGCTGGTAAAATGCGGCTGCCACTGCGATTAATATCATTGACAATGAGAAGAACATCTAGTGGAGTCACCTCGCCTGAAACGTTCACATCGAGTGGATTTAGGGGGTTGGTCCAATCGCTTGCCAACAGGTCACGTCGTTCCAAACGCTCCAATCGTAATCGTTTCGAAATCATAGTACGTACTCTTTCGACATCGATTGAAAGTAAATCGAATGAATTACCAGAGGAATTTGGCCATTATAAGTGCGGCTAACTTGGAATTTCAAAGTTCAAGTTGGCATTTTCGTCAGAATCTCGCAAAATCGGAGGCGGCGAGAGCATTTGGCTACCCACTACCTATCGGCCCCCCGTATCCTTGCGAGCGAGGATCAGTATCGGTTGACTCCCCAAGCTCCAGGGCGCCAGCCAGGTAGTTTTCCACCATCAAGATGGTTCGCATTCTCCCTAAATCTCTGTTGCCACTTCTAACGGCAGCGTCTGCTTATGGCGTGAGCACTGCACCATAAGCAAACCGGTTGAAGAATTATTACGAATTTTGGTCTTGATACGTAAAATCAATTTGCATAGGCACTTAAGTAACGCGCCGCGCGGACTCGCACCTTTGCTGGCGATCAATCGGAACAGTTGTTGCTTTGAATAGACTTCGAAAGAAGGCAGCAATTAAGACTGCATTTTTTCAGAAGCGGATACTGAATCAAACAGCGTCTGAGGCGCTTTTACCGTTCTCCTTTTGGGGTTGTTGGGGTTGTGTCGCTCACTTGGACCGGTTGCTACTGCCCTGGAATCTTTTCATGACAGGTGCAGCCGGTCCAAGTGAAGGCACTACCGAAAAATCCCCAAGTTTCGCTCTATTGCTTCATGATGCCCTACCCAAGTCGCCTGAGGATTGACCGCAAGTCGTTTTTCAGGTGGCTTTTTGATTTTTTAAGAGTCGTCTAAACGCGACTTCGGCTCTGCCTGGGCCAGAAGAGTACCCCAATGGCTCGCGATGAGTGTCCGCCTCACTCTTCCGAGCCGGGGTATTTCTGGCTCAGGCTTGATTTTCCCCCAGCTTCGACAAACATCCTACCCAGTCGCTTCCACCGGCTGACAAAGCCCCGCTAAGCTTGTACCATGCTTGGCGTTCGCTCGCTCTTGGTGGTCCAAGAAAAATGACTTGCGAATTCCGTTTTGGCTCAGTTGAAACTAGCGAACTCTCGTGAAACTTATCATCGCGATCATTCAGCCCAACCGTCTTGAGGCCGTCAAACAAGCGTTAACCGAGGTCGAGGTGTTCCGTTTGACCGTTCTCGATTGCCAAGGCTTCGGTCGGCAAAAGGGCCAAGTTGGGGCGTATCGCGGCCACGAAATTTCGATCAATCTGCTCCGCAAGGTCCAATTGCAGATCGCCGTCAACGACGACTTCGTCGAGCCGACAGTGAACGCCGTCATCGCCGCAGCAAAGACAGGCGAAAAAGGCCAAATTGGAGACGGCAAGGTTTTTATCCTGCCCATGGACGACTGCATCCGCATTCGCACCGGCGAACGCGGGCCAGAAGCTATTTAGCAATCTTGGTGGGTTTCGTTCCTTAACCCACCCTACAGGATTTGCAGGCTTTGTTTTAGTGAGCCGCTGCTTAATTCTTCACGGGATGTTGCAAAAAGAAAATGAGCTGCGGCCAACAGAACTCGCCCGACCGTGCAAAGTATTGAAATCAACGGCTGTATCTGCGGCGGCCCGCTCTTAGAGAGTTGCAAGACGACTCCGCCGCTGCTACAGCCATTGATATCAATACTAGTGGGTTCGCTGGTATTTTTTTATTGTCCGTTTGCCTAACCCGAATTATTCTTAACGCG